>NZ_JBKORL010000108.1:0-8898 GCF_047314525.1 Shewanella sp. BJSY2023SW007
GTTGCATAAAAAAATCCGATGACATGGGGTCATCGGATTTTGATCCTTTCAGTGAGATCGTCAAGCGATCTGTCTTAACTGATCGGCATTACGCCTTGAGGCGCCTTTGTTGGCAAGCGTAAAATTACCAGATTTTCACGCGCTGGGCCGGTTCAATATACATGCCGTCACCTGGCTTCACGTCAAATGTGCTGTAGAACTGCGGCATATTGGACAGTGAACCTATGGCGCGGAACTTGGCCGGTGAATGAGGATCTGTGGCCACTCGGTTGCGCATGGCTTCCTCTTTGATCTTGGCACGCCAGATTTGGGCGAAGCCGAGGAAGAAGCGTTCATCACCGCTCAGACCGTCGATTACCGGAGCCTCTTTGCCCGCCAAGGATTTTTTGTAGGCCTTGTAGGCTATGGTGACACCAGAGAGATCGCCGATGTTTTCACCCAGGGTCAGACTGCCGTTAACGTGCAGGTCGTCAAACACATAGTAGCCGTCGTACTGGGCGATTAGCGCCTTGCCGCGGGCGGCAAACTCTTTCAGATCCTGCTCGGTCCACCAGTCGCGCATATTGCCTTCGCCGTCGAACTTGGCACCCTGATCGTCAAAGCCGTGACCCATCTCATGGCCGATAACCGCACCTATACCACCATAGTTGACGGCATCGTCGGCAGCCATATTAAAGAAAGGTGGCTGCAAGATGGCGGCCGGGAACACGATTTCGTTCATGGTCGGGTTGTAGTAGGCGTTGACGGTTTGTGGCGTCATGTGCCATTCGCCCTTGTCTATGGGGCTGCCCAACTTGGCCAGTTGCTTCTGATGTTCCACTTCACCGGCGCGGATCTCGTTACCGACCAGGTCGTCAGCCTTGATAGTCAGCTTGCTGTAGTCTTCCCACTTGTCGGGATAGCCGATTTTCGGGTTGAACTTGGCCAGTTTTTCCTTGGCGGCGACTTTGGTGTCTGCGCCCATCCACTCCAGTTCATCTATGCTGTCGGCGTAGGCACCGCGCAGGTTTTCCACCAGATGCTCCATCCGCTCCTTGGCTTCAGGGGCGAAGTGGCGCTTGACGTATACTTTACCCACGACTTCACCCAGCAGGCTGTTGACCTTGGCTACACCGCGCTTCCAACGAGGTTCCTGTTCTTGCTGACCGTTGAGTGTCTTGGCGAAGAACTCGAAGTTTTCCTGATCCAGCGGCTCGCTCAGATCTGAGGCGAAGTGGGTCAACAGCTGCCAGCGCATATATGTCTTCCAGGTCGCCAGATCTGTGTCTTTGACTATCTGGTTTAGGCCTTCGATAAAGCTGGGCTGATTGATGATGATATCGGCTTGCTTGTCGGCGCCCAGCGCAGTCAGGTAGGCGTTCCAGTCGATGTCCGGCGCCAATGTTGACAGTTCTTTGACCTCAAATTTGTTGTAGGTCTTGGTGCTGTCACGGCTTTCAACCACATCCCAATGCTTGGCGGCGATGGCGGTTTCCAGCTTCATGATGGCTTCGGCGCTTTGTTGTGGCTCGGCAAAACCGGCCAGGGTGAACATCTTGACGATATGCTCAACAAAGGCCTTGCGGATGTTGACGAAACGCTCACCTTCGTTGAAGTAATAGTCTTTCTCCGGCAGGCTCAGGCCGTATTGCCAGATATGGGTGGCATAGCGGCTGGAGTCCTTGGCATCAACATCTATATAGAAGGCCATGGGCGTGCCGCCACCGAGAATTTGACTCTTGCCGAAGTAGGCCGCCAGTGCTTGCTTGTCTTTGATGGCATCTATGATTGCCAGCTCGCTCTCCAGTGGCTTGATCCCCAACTGGTTGAGCTTATCGCTGTCCATAAAGGAGCGGTAAAGATCGGCCACTTTTTGCTCGTCGCTGCCGGGCTTGAGATCTTTGCTTTGCGCCACTTCTTCAATAATGGCTTTGACATCGTCACGGGATTTTTCCCTGAGATCATAGAAAGCGCCTGTACTGGTGCGATCTGCCGGGATCTCTGTGTTCTTGATCCAGCCGCCGTTGACATAGGTATAGAAGTCATCCTGAGGACGAACAGACTTGTCAAAGTTGGCAAATTCAATTCCTGAGCCCAGAGCTTGGCTGACGGCGGCGGCAGTTGCAGTTTTGGCGACTTCCGGCTGTTTGGCTGTTTCAGCCTGGGTCTCAGCCGTTTTGTCATTACAGGCAGATAGGCCTGCGATGAGTGAGGCACACAATCCCCCAATGAGTACTTTTCTCATGCTGTTTCCTTTTCTTTGTTCTTTGCTGTCCCGCGAGGGGGCATTTTTATCAGATTGGCTGCACACCCGTTTGTTCGGGAAAAACCGCAGTGATGCCTATGTTAAGGCCTGTGTGGGAATGTAAACAAGTCCCGCAGCGATGACAGCGAGCCTCGGCGCCGCGGGAGTTGTAAGCAAAGGTTACAGGCGCTTATTTGAGTGAGCGTTTGACAGTCTTTGCCCTTTAGCCCGTCAGGCTCCATAATGGCGCGCAATTGACACGGCATAAACTCAAGAGGTTGGATAGCCAAGTGCGTTTAGATAAATTTATCTGTGAGTCTACAGAGCTGACCCGTTCCATGGCCAAGAAGGCGCTGCACCGCGGTGAAATCAGTGTCGATGGTGAAATCGTCAAGGACTCCAGCTTCAAGGTGCGTGATGGCATGAGAGTGTGTTTCGATGGTGAACCTATCAGCTTGATAGGCAACAGATATCTGATGTTGCATAAGCCGGTCGATACCATATGCTCAACCGTGGATGAGGTCTATCCTTCGGTTATCAGTCTACTGGAGATAGAAAAGCCCGAGAGCCTGCACATTGCCGGGCGCCTGGATGCCGATACCACGGGCTTGGTGTTGATTACCGACGATGGCCAGTGGTCGCACAAGCTAACCTCTCCCAAGAAGGAATGCGGCAAACGCTACCGGGTGTGGCTGGCCAGCCCAGTTACTGAAGACTTGATCCCACAATTTGCCGCTGGCCTGGCGCTGCACCGGGAAGAGGGGCTGACCCGGCCGGCGCAGTTGCAGCTGATTAGCCCGACCGAAGTCTTGCTGACTATTACCGAAGGTAAATATCATCAGGTGAAACGTATGTTTGCCGCTGTGGGCAATAAAGTGGAAGCCCTGCATCGTGAGTCAATCGGCGCCATAGAGCTGGATAGTGAACTGGAACCCGGTGAGTGGCGTTATCTGACCGAAGCCGAGATAGCCTCGGTAGGCTGAAGAAAAGGCACCAAGGCCAGCCGGAGGCCTTGGTGCGATACCGCTGATTATTGCTGCAGTTTAATCCGGCCACTGATGGTGTTGATACTGACATCGGCCTGGCCGGAACCGCTTTGGAACTGCAGCGATTCAGCCTTGGTGTACTTGGCTTTTTTCGGTGAGTCCTGAGTCAGTTGGTTGTCAATCTTGCCACCTGGGCCACCGCTGATATCAAAGGCGGCATTCGGCAGTTTGGCAAACTTGAGTTCAATATCGCCACTGACGCTATCGACATGGGCATTGCCGGCCAGGCTTTGCATGGCAATACTCAAGTCGCCACTGACGGTTCTGGCCTTGAGTGACTCGGGAGCCTTCAGGGTCAATTGACTCTTGCCCGAGACCTGATCCAGCTCCACTTCAATGGCATCACTCTCGGCGTTCAGTTTGCCACTCACCAGGCGATAACTTACCTTGCCCAGACTCTGTTTATCCTCAATGTCGCCGGAAACAGTTTCCAGATACAGTTCACCCTGGTTGCTCTGGGTGTGGATACTGCCGGATACCGTGGTCAGTTGCAGATTGCCTTTGAGATCCTGGCCCTTGATATCACCACTGACATTGGCCGAGCTGATCTCACCCTCCAATCCTTGCAGGTCATAATCGGCGGAAACGCCTTTAAGCTTCATATTGACTGTGGCGGGCAGAAAGATCTCCAGCTTTGAGCCGTCTTTGTCCCGGCTGTTATAGCTCTTGGGCAGCTTGTCTTCGATAACAAAGCTGCCGCCCTGCTGACCAAACACCAGGCCTTCACTGAGCTCATCCAGCTTGCCCTTGATGGCGACTTCAGCCTTGTCCCAACTGCGGATCTTCACCTCTCCCCGTTGGATCTTGATATTCAATTTGGCTCCGGACTCCAGCGCCGCACTTTGATCGACCTTCTCGGCCGCATGCAATACCGGGCTCAGCAGCAGGGCTGAAGAGAGTAGGGTTAGTGATATCTTGTTCATATGCTGATTCCTTGTTGATCGAGTTGAGTGGGCAGTTGTTCACCCCGGGTGAGCAGTTCTATCTCCCTTTGCTGTACCCAAAGCCAGAGTTGCCAAAGTTGTTGATCGGTCGGGTCTTGTTTTAGTGCCTGGAATATCTGCGTGGCGGCTTCCCTGAGTTCATCTATGCCGCGACTGAGCGGCGTGGTCATGCTGACCTTTTGCCATTGGCCGAAATTGACACTGGCTTCCAGTTGTTTCACCTGTTGTTGGTGTTGATACTGTAACTGCTCCAGCATGGCCAGCATCTGTGGGTCGACGCGGCTTTGGGTTTGCTGCAATCCCTGATAGCCGAGCAGGGATACCAACAGCAGACTGCAGGCGATAGCCAGATTACGCCAGCCGTTGCTGGATTTTGCGGCCTTGGGTGGCTGAGATTGTTCCAGCCTGGCGGCGATTTCAGGCCAGAGGTCACGCTCGGGTGTTTTTTCCCGTGGCAGTTGTTCTATCAGTTGTTCCAATGTTGGCTGCTTGTTCATGACAACATCTCCTGAAGCAAGTTTCTTGCCCTGTGGTACTGCGCCTTGCTGGTGCCGGTACTTGTGCCCATCATGGCGGCTATCTCTTCATGGCTGTAGCCCTCAATGGCAAACAGCACAAACACGACTCTGGCCCGTTCGGGTAACTTGAGGATCTTGCGCTCCAATACAGAGGTTTCCTCCGTGTGGGTTGTGGTTGATTCTTCTGTGTCTGCCTCTGTGGTCACCGGCAGAAATCTGGCCCAGAAGCTGCGCTGTTTTTTCAAACTACTCAATGCCTGATTGACGCTCAGGCTGTGCAGCCAGGTACTGAATTTGCTTTCACCGCGGAATTGGTCCAGCTTCTCCCAGGCTCGGATAAAGCAGTCCTGGGTCATCTCTTCTGCCAGTGGCACCTGGCCGGCCAGGTGCAAACACAATGCATAGACTCTGCCATGGTGCAGGCGGTAGAGCTCGGCGAAGGCAAGCTTGTCCCCCAAACGGGCACGCTGCACCAGCGGGAAGTCCACTTCTTGCTGGTATCTGGTTTCTGTCAGCTGTGGGCTGGCATTCACTGGGCTGTCCTTAATGGTTTGGGCGAGTCATGGTAATTGGATAGTTTGACCCGCTTAAAAGGTTTAAAAAAGAATAAAAAAAATCCCAAAAATTTATCTGGTGGATTAATCAATCTGCTCGATGTTTTCTTTATTTGGTTATTTGCATATCCCTTAAACAAGCTTCACTGAAATCAGTTGTTTGCTTTCCGTTCCCCGGGAGGCCGGGGAGCCCCCAGGAAAGCTATTGTGTTTGGCAACCTGAGCACGACACTAACCTGTGATAAGGGAGTCATTGGGGGAACCTTAGATTTTTATTGGGTTCACTTCTGATTTTTGAATATCGCATGCAATCGCTGTTTGTCGGGTTAAAACCTTCCTTGAATGACAGATGCTTGGCGCTTTCGGTTTTTTTGACTCAGTTAATAGAAAAATTTTTAATTTTTTTTGCACTGTGACAAGGCTAGTGACTGTTTTTAAATAGGTTAATCATTGACAATATAAAATGACATTTTTGTTACCGGATTAACTCAACTGACACTGGGACAGAATTGCGACTATTTTTTTAGAGTGACTCTTTTTATTGAGGTAACACCATGCTTATTCGCCATAAGTTGTTGCTGAGTGCCGCCGTTTCGATCGGCGCCTTGGTATTGATGTTTGCACTGCAGCAATATTCCAGCTCAGTGCAGACAGAACTGTCCATCGCCATCCAGAAAGTGGTTGAACTGGATAAAGAAGTATTAAGCATGCGCAAGAATGAGAAGGATTTTTTTGGCCGCCAGGATCTCAAGTATGTTGAGATACATCAGCAGGAAGCACAGGCTACAGCGCAGTTGATGCAAGAACTGGCACTGATCTTCAAGGAGTATGATCTCCCCGAGGCGCCGATAAACAGCTTTAACCGTGATTTAGCCAACTACCGCCAGTTGTTTACCGAAGTGGTGAAATTGCAGCAGGAGATAGGCCTGGATCCCAAGACTGGTCTTTACGGTGAGTTACGCTCTGCGGTGCATAATGTCGAAAGCTTGGTGGCAGAACATAACGTGCCTGAGCTTATGGTGTTGATGCTGCAGCTGAGGCGTAACGAGAAAGACTTTATGTTGCGGCGGGATCTCAGCTACCTCAATAAGTTTGATAGCAATATTGAACGCTTCAATGAAGCCTTGAGCGCCAGTTTGCTGGACTACAGTGTTCGTAACAATATTGAGCAACTGATGAGCAAGTACCAGCAAAGCTTCAAGAGTTTGGTGGCCAAGGAACAGCAGCTGGGACTCGACGAGTCCAAGGGCATGATGGGGCAGTTGCGAGAAGCGATCTTTGCCACGGAAAGCTCATCTACCAAGCTGAAAGAATTGGCAATAGCCAAGGTGGAAAACGAGCAGCAGCACAGCTTCATGCAGGGGTTGGCATTATTTGGTCTTATTGCGTTGTTGTTGGTGGTCAGTACTGTGATGATTATCCGCAGTATTATGAGGCCGGTTGAGCGTATCACGGATGTCATTTCCCGCATCGAGCTTCAAAAAGATCTGTCGCTGCGCTGTGATGTGGACTCCAACGATGAGCTGGGCATGATAGGACGCCATTTCAACAGTATGGTGGAGAGTTTCCAGAAGCTGATCGAGCAGGTTATCGAATCAGTGGATAGCATGCGCCAGTCCTGTGAAGAGCTGTCCCGCAACGCCATCAGCGCCTCGGAAGGCGTGTCGAAACAGCTCAATGAAACCGATATGGTTGCTACGGCTATCACCGAGATGGGGGCTACCATAGACGAGATTGCCAAGAATACTGAACTGGCCGCAGGTAAGGCAGAACAGACCCACAACAATGCCCAGGAAGGCCAAGTTGAGGTTGAAGATACTATCAATAAGATCCAGTCTTTGGCCCAGCAACTGAACGACTCTGCCAATGTGGTCGCCGAGCTTGAAAAAGACAGTCAAACCATAGGCAGCGTACTGGATGTGATCCGCGGTATCGCCGAACAAACCAATCTGCTGGCACTGAATGCCGCCATTGAGGCGGCCCGTGCCGGCGAGCAGGGCCGAGGCTTTGCCGTGGTGGCCGATGAAGTGCGCAGCTTGGCGATGCGGACTCAAGAGTCGACCGAAGAGATTGCCAGCATCATTCAAACTCTGCAGAGCCGTACCCATTCGATAGTGGATATTATGGAGCAGAGCCAGAAGCAGGGCGGTGAGAGCGCTCAGCAGGCGGCCAGTGCTGGCACCTTGTTGGCGCAGATCAATGCCGATGTCACCAATATCATGGATATGAGCACTCAGATTGCTGCCGCTATTGAAGAGCAGAGTATGGTGGCCGCTGAGGTGAATAAGAACGTGGTGGTGATCCGTGATATTGCCGAGGAGTCGGCTCAGGCGGCAGAAGAGAATGCCACTGCATCCGATGAGGTTCGCCACCGCGCTGATTATCTGCACCAGGCGGTGAGCCAATTCAAAATCTAGTTATCCGGTCACAGATGAAAAACCGCGGCAATGTCCGTAATGCCGATCAGTTAAGACAGATCGCTTGACGATCTCACTGAAAGGATCAAAATCCGATGACCCCATGTCATCGGATTTTTTTATGCAACTTTCAGAAGCTTTGGCGCGTACTCATATCATACCAATTACGTTAATTAACTGACCATTCTTACCCACTGCCTAGAGCATAATTGAATCACCCTCAGCGGCTCTCCAATAAACTTGTTCCATGCGATGGAGCATTGCTCAACAATATCGTCGTAGCCACTAAAGCAGCGATTTGCCAACACATGTTGACGAAGCCATTGCCAGACTTGCTCTACTGGATTGAGTTCAGGTGAATATGGGGGAAGTTTGAGAATACTGAGGTTATCAAAATCATCGGCCAAATCTTGTTGATGCCAGCCCGCGCCGTCCATGATGACCAGAGCATGGCGTCCTGATCCCGTTGCGGCCGAAATCAACTTTAAGTGCTCATGCATATAATCGCTGTTGGCAAAGGGGGCGATTATAGCTTGCGTGGCGCCTGTTGCCGGACAGACTGCACCAAATAAATACGCTGATTCAAACTGTTGCTGCTTTACCACTCGTGGCCTAGTCCCTTTCTCAGCCCAAATACGGGTAGTGGTGTTTTGTTGACCAAATCTGGCTTCATCTTGAAACCAAACATCGATGCGATCGAGTGCGACGTGTCCCGGGGTGTTAAGGATCATTGCCATTGGGAAGTTTTTTAAAAGCCTCTTGCACGGCTTCAGATTGTTTCGGGTGACGTGATCTCGTAGTGATCCAGGAAAAGCCTAATTGATGTAGTAAACGGTAGATATTCGTTTGCTTGAAAGTCACGCCAAATTCAGACTGAATAAAGTGGCCGACGTCCTTGGCCATTAATCTGCCGCCTTGCTCAGATAGACTTTTGAGTAGTACGAATTCTTTCAGGGTTGCTAGCTGAAGAGAGGACAATTTAGCGGGACGTCCCGGATTTGGTTTGTCATCCAGGCCGGATAGTCCCAAGGAGAGATAAGTGGCGACCCACTTATTCACACTGGTTCTGCTGACCTTCAACATACTGGCGATAGAGGTACGGGAATGACCTTCGATAAAGTGAAGCAGGGCGAGATAGCGAATGCGTTTACGTGCGCTTTTCTCGGATTTTGCTAATGAAGCGATGTCGGGATGA
>NZ_JBKORL010000109.1:0-18617 GCF_047314525.1 Shewanella sp. BJSY2023SW007
GCCCATATGGAGATCAGCGGCAAGATAGAGATAGAAGATTTTCCGGCGATGGCGCCCTTGAATGCCACCGAGATGATAGTAGGGCTGCTCAAAGGCGTGCGGGTTAGAGAAAACGGCATGGTCGGAGTGAAGGACTAGCGAGTGGAATGAAACTTGATAAGAGCATGCCAGAAGTCTTTAAGTGTACTAGTTCAGACTTGATCTGGTTATGCTGAATTAGTTCCGACCAGGTCTGATACAGCTTCTTGAAAAGTTGAGAGTTATCCGTTTTGATTATTTGGTGATAAAAAGGCAGATTTCTCTGCCTTAGTAAACGTTATACACACTTTTAGTTACTGTATATAACCTAAGCCCCTTCCCACTAAAATCCTCAGTCATTCACTGTTACAGACTATCAGCCCGCCGGTGAATAGTAGGTAGCCGCACCTGGGCCAACCGGCAGCCCCAGGCCGAATACCCAGAGGAAGAAGAACAGGGTCCAACCGACGAAAAACACCAGCGTGTATGGCAACATGGTAGCCACCAGAGTACCTATCCCCAGGTCCTTCTTGTAGCGCGCGGCGACCGCCAGGATCAGGCCAAAGTAACTCATCATGGGCGTGATAAGGTTAGTCACAGAGTCACCTATTCGATAGGCCGCCTGAATGGTTTCCGGCGCATAACCCACCAACATCAACATGGGCACAAATATCGGCGCCGTCACTGCCCACTGGGCCGAGGCACTGCCGAGCATCAAGTTGATAAAGCCACACATCATGATAAACAGCAGGAAAACTATCGGCCCGGTCAGCCCCAGGGCGCTGAGGGCATCGGCGCCGGTCACCGCCAGCACGGCGCCCAGATTGGTCCACTTGAAGAAGGCCACAAACTGCGAAGCGAAAAACACCAATACGATATACATGCCCATGGTGCTCATACTGTGGGACATGGCGTTGATCACATCGGTATCTTTTTTCATGGTGCCCACCACCTTGCCGTATACCAGGCCGGGAATGGCAAAGCAGACAAAGATAAACACCACGATTCCCTTGAGAAACGGCGAGCCGGCCACTTCTCCCGTCTCGGGGTGACGCAGTGGGCCCCACTCGGGTACCACGGTCAAGGCCAACACGGCGCCGAGCAGCAGCGCCGCCAAACCGGCCATTTTCAGCCCTTTTTTCTCCTGTTCGGTGACAGTTTCCATCCGCTGATCTTCCAAATCGACACTGGCTTCAGAGACATCATAGCGACCCAGTTTGGGTTCAACGATTTTCTCCGTCACCAAGGCACCGAGGAATGAGATCAAAAAGGTGGAGACAAACATGAAGTACCAGTTGACCTCGGGGCCCACAGTGTAGTCCGGGTCTATCATCTGCGCCGCCGCTTCGGTGATCCCGGATAACAGGGGATCCACGGTTCCCAGCAGGAGGTTGGCACTGTAGCCACCGGATACCCCGGCAAAGGCCGCCGCCAAACCCGCCAAGGGATGCCTGCCAAGGGAGTGGAAAATCATCGCCGCCATGGGGATCAGCACTACATAACCCAGTTCGGCGGCAGTATTGGAAACGATTCCGGCAAAGACTATGGTCAGGGTAACCAGACGCTTGGAGGCTCCCATTACCAGCGCCCGCATGCCGGCCGACAAGAGTCCTGAGCGTTCGGCAATCCCCACCCCGAGCAAAGCCACCAGTACAGTGCCCAGCGGCGTAAAACCGGTAAAGTTGGTTACCAGGTTGGAGACTATCATCCGCAGACCTTCAGCATTCATCAGGCTGACCACATGGATCAGGCCATCGGCACTACGGCCACTGGCGCCTTCGGGGCGAGGATCCACTACTGTGACTTCAAAATAACCGGCAACGCCGGAGATCAGGATGACGGCTGCACAAAACAGCGCAAATAGCGTGATGGGATGGGGCAAAAGGTTGCCCAGGCGCTCCACCACATTAAGGAAGCGGATAAACCAGCCACTCTTGGCGGTTTCGAGCGGTTGCTGAGAATGATTGGACTGCATCTGATTTCCCTGTCTGCCGGCTCGGCTGCCGGTTCTATTTTCATGGCCGTAACATCTACGACAAGCGGCCCGCCATTTTGCCGCGACACTTTTAACTGAAACTTAACCTGAAAGAATTGCTGGGAAATTGAGGTAAAAAAAAAGGACCCAGGGCGGGTCCATAAAGGCAAATTCGCTGAACTAATCGCTTTGCCCCAACGTTGTGTCGTTACAATTTACAACACGCTGTCTGAACCCGGCCTGAACACAATAAAAGCTATTTGTAAATAGGATGAATCCGATTGTTCGCTTTGACCGATGCCAAACAATTTTCCTGCCATCCTTAACAGAATTCGCTCAACATGAGTCAAAAACTGCTGCTTTTTTACCACTCAAAAACAGATAAATACTCAATAAAAATCATTGTGATAACGTTTTTACGCGCTAAAAACATACAGTAAAAACCTCCAATTCAAAGGCTTTTACTTAAATCCACCTTTAAAGGCATATAAGTGATGGTTTTCATTGACTTGGCAAGACTCGCCGTCAAGGGGTCAGCACAGGTTCAAAATCACAACAAAGATGCATTTGCGGCCATTTTATGATTAGCTGGCGCAGTTCAGAAAAAACTGCAGGGAACTTTAGCAAATATGGATGGATTTTTGTTGATACTGGCGATCGCCGTGATACTGATTTATCTCTGGTATGTCAGCCTGATAAAAAAACGCAACACGGCCCGTGAAGCCCTCTCCGGCATAGATGTCCAGCTCAAGAAAAGGGCCAATCTGCTGCCCAATATTCTCACCATAGCCAAGCGCTTCATGGACCATGAAAAACAGCTGCTGACCGAGATCACCGAATTACGCACTCAACTGACCCAAAGCTACAATCCGGCCGACACAGATGCGGTAAAACAACATCTGGATTTGGCCAACCAGCTCAACAGCCGTGTCGGCCAGTTGATGGTGTCGGTAGAAAACTACCCTGAACTCAAGTCAGACAACACCATGTTGCAGGCGATGCAGACCTATAACGAAGTGGAGGCCCATATCTCTGCGGCGCGGCGCTTCTACAACTCGGCGGTCACTGAACTCAACAATGCGGTGGAAATTTTCCCGGGTTCAATCATAGCTTCCATGGCCAAGGTACAGGCTCTGCCCTTCTATGAGGCGGATGAAAGCGCCAAAAGTCCGGTCAATGCCGGCGACTATTTGAACTGAGACAGAGTAAAAGATTGACCCGTGAATATTATCACCTTCCTGATGGGGGCCAAGATTTCCCCGGTACGCCCGGGAAAAGGCTTACAGGCCCCCAGCGAAGACCTGCCCAAGCTGCAGCAATACTATCGCCAGCATATACAGCCCAAGGCCAGTCAATATGAAAGACTGAGGATCAAGAGCCTCAAGCAGTGCCGAACCCGGGTAGCCCTATTTGTACTGACACTTGTGGTGACTCTGCTACTGGTTTGGCACTATTGGTATGACCTTATGTACTACAGTTCCCTTGGCCCGGAAGCTTCGTTTGCCCTCGCCCTTACCCCAGTTTTGCTGATGTTTTTCTGGTGTCAGAAACCCATCAAGGCGTTTCAAAAGCAAGTCAAAAAAAATCTGTTCCCGCTGATCTTCCGCTATTTCGGCGACGACTTTACCTTTAGTCCCAACGATGGTTTGCCACTGCGCCCTTTTCGCGATGCCGGCATTTTGCCCAAGCATGACATAGCGCATTCCAGCGATTTTATTACCGGTAGCTATAAACAGGTCGAACTGGGGATCAGTGAATTAGTGCTGAAGTCAGAATATCGGGATAGCAAGAATAAGAAGCGTACCAGCGAGGTATTCAAGGGACTGGCCATGACCTTTACCGTGCCACAAAACTTCGGCTGTCATGCGGTATTGATCCGCGACCGCGGCCTGCTGGGGAAACTCTCTTCCAGCTATTCGGGGCTGAAGCAGATGAAGCTGGAAGATCCTGTGTTCGAGAAAGAGTTCGATGTCTTTGCCGACAATCAGATCAATGGCCGGGTGTTGATGAACCCCTTGTTTATGGAGCGTTTGCTGGATTTGAGCAAGAAGTTCGGCCGGGATCTGCGCTGCGCCTTCCACGGCAGGCAGCTGTTGATCCTGTTTCCCAGTAACAAGGATAGATTCGAGACCGCATCCATCTTTGAGGGAGCCACCTTCGAAAAGGAGTTCAGCCAGATCCACAGTGAAATGCAGCAACTCTTTGCTATCATTGACATATTGAAACTGGAAACACGGACGGGTTATCAGGCGTGAAGCACACTTCCGGCCAAGGACTCATCTCTTTGCTACTCTGGCTGCTGAGCTCGGCGCTGCCCTTTGCTGCGCTTGCCGGCACCGAGATACCTATGCCTTCGGAAAAGGCCACCATGGGTGAAGAGCCCTCAGCTATGGATAAAGAGCATTCAGCCGTAGGAAAAAAGCCTTCAGCTATTATGGGTAAAAAGCCCTTCGTCATGAGTGAAAACCCTTCAGCTATAGCTAAAGAGCCTTCGACCAAACCCCGTATAGTGGCGCGTTACTCCGAACACGGCATCAGTGACAGCAGTCTGCCGAAGCGAAAAATCTATCAGTACCGCCAGGCCAACGGCGTGATGGCGTTCAGTGACAAGCCCCCCGGCAGTCAGGAATATCAGATCATTCTCTATGATTGCTTCGCCTGCCGACCTGACTCCAAGGTGAACTGGCAAGCAATCCCCCTGTTTGGCAGTGACTATGCCGCCGAAATCACCCTCGCCGCCCAAACCTACAATCTGGATCCTGCGCTGATCCGGGCGGTGATCCACGCCGAGTCGGCCTTCAACGCCAAGGCCTTGTCCCGTACCGGCGCCATGGGGCTGATGCAGTTGATGCCGGATACCGCCAAAGAGCTCGGTGTCAGCAATGCCTTTGTGGTATCACAGAATATCGACGCCGGTAGTCGCTATCTGGCGCAGATGCTGGCCCGTTTCGATGGCGACATGACCCAGGCGCTGGCTGCCTACAATGCAGGACCGACCACAGTGAGCCAATATCGCGGCGTGCCACCCTACCCGGAAACTCGCGCCTATGTGAAACGGGTGAAGATTTTACTGGAGCGCTACCGCAATTTGAGCCGTGCCTGAGAGGCGAAAAAACAAAGAAGTGAAGATGTTTAACCTCAACTCCCTCGGCCTTTGCGCCTGCCTGCTGATGCCCTTTTCCACCATAATAGCCTGTGATGACAGCCAACTTGGGCCGGTTCCCACAACCGCCGAAGCAATAGCGGCAGTAAAGCAAGTCATGCAAAGCCACAAGGGCGAGCTAGACAACAGCATGAACGACGAGGAGATGCTGGATCAGGGCAGCCAACTGACCCGTACCATCTTCTGTGAGGCGGGCTACAGCCTCAAGGCCACTTGGGCTGCCTGGGCTCAGGACCAGTGGAACGAGCAGTCGGCTTACGATGGCCCCAACGGCATGGCACTGCGCAATATGATGAGTATCAGCGCCTATTTGATAGAGACCAATCCGCAGCAGGCGCTGGCGCTAGGGCTCATAGATGAGGCGACGCTGGCCGAGCTGAAAGCACTGTCGGAATAATTCACCACAGCCGCTTATCACCACAGTCGCTATCACACAGTCGCTTAGACGCCGTAAAGGCCACGGTTAACAGGCCGGGCCGTTAGTACACAACTTGGTATCCGACTTAGTACCCAATTAATACCCAGTGACCCGGCCAACAGTTTTTTATGATGGAACTTAGCTTACTCGCCCACTTCCCAGGTGACAGTGACGCTGCCGCCCCCCTGATTGAGCCTGGGGTGAAGCCAGGCCAGCAGCTCTTCGGCCTGGGTATCCAACTGCCATGGCGGGTTGATGACCCACAGACCCGCCGCCGTCATACCGAATTCATCCGAGTCAGGCTTGATACTCTGCTCTATCCGTAACTGGCGCCGAATACCGCTGTCTTTCAGCTTCGTCAGCATGGCTTCAGTCTGGGCTCGGTTAACGACCGGATACCAGAGCAGATACACTCCGGTGGCAAACTTGCGATGGGCCTTGATCAGGGTATCGGCCACATCCTGATAGTCACTCTTGAGCTCATAGCTGGGATCCACCAGCACCAGTGCCCGACGCTCCAGTGGCGGCACCGCGGCCAACAGGCCCTGCAGACCGTCGCCGTGAACCAGCTTCACCTGACGGGCACCTTCAAAATACTCCTGCAGCAATTCAACATCGGTATTGTGCAGCTCGTGCAGCAGCATTCTGTCCTGCTCTCTAAGGTGCATATCCACTATCGCCGGAGATCCGGGATACCAGGCCAGCTCATCAGTGGCCTGCTCCTCGTTGCCTTCATTGAAATGGCGTACCGCCTCCAGATAGGCTGTCATCGCCTGCGGCACACTCGTTTCCTGCCAGAGCTTGCCTATACCTTCCAGATATTCCCCTGTCTTTTGGGCAAAATCATCTTCCAGCGCATAGCCACCGGCACCGGCATGGGTATCGATATAAACCAAAGGTTTATCTTTCTTCTGCAACAAGCTCAGCGCCTGCAACAAGATGGAATGTTTGAGCACATCGGCATAGTTGCCGGCATGAAAACCGTGACGATAGCTGAGCATGGGTTCCCCAATGACTGACGGGTAAATGACCGCGGCATTATAGCTGCTCTGCCTGCGAGTTGCAGCTGAACGTATTCAGTCAGGTTGGCATTTGGCATAATGGCGCCAATTCAGCCAAGGACTCAAACACAGTGAAGCAGCCAAGCCATAGCATTTATTTTGATACCCGGGAGCCGCGTCTGTGCGCCATTGCCGAGCGCTGGGGCCTGAAGCATTCAGAAGACTCTGTGTTTGCCTTGGGGTTTGAGCAGGAGATGCTGACCCTGTTCAAGCGTGACGAACCCAAGCTTGGCGGTATCTGTGTCGATTTTGTCGGCGGCGCCGTGGCCCACAGACGTAAGTTCGGCGGCGGCCGCGGCCAGGCCATAGCCAAGGCGGTCGGTCTCAAGCAAGGCGCCTGCCCCTCTGTGGTAGATGCCACGGCCGGTCTAGGCCGTGATGCCTTTGTGCTGGCGAGCCTTGGCTGCCAAATGACGCTGATTGAACGTAACCCCTTGGTGGCGGCTCTGCTGGAAGACGGTCTTAGCCGCGGTTATCAGAACAGCGAAATCGGCCCCTGGATGCAGCAAAGAATGACGCTGCTGCACGACTCAAGTCTGGAAGCGTTGAGCCAGATAAGTCCGCAACCGGATGTGGTCTATCTGGACCCCATGTATCCCCACAGAGACAAGTCGGCATTGGTAAAAAAAGAGATGCGGGTATTTCAGACCCTGGTCGGTGCCGATACCGATGCCGACGGCTTGCTGGCTCCGGCGCTGGCACTGGCGAGCAAGCGGGTAGTGGTCAAACGGCCGGACTACGCCGAAGACCTGGCCGGAGTTAAACCCAGCACTGTTATCGCCACCAAGAAAAACCGCTTCGATGTCTATGTCAAAGCGGCGATGAACTGAGACCAAACCGCCCGCTTGAGTCTGCAGCCATTTTGGTGTCGCTGAACTCATAAGTTGATATAGGGGCCATCGAATAAACAGTGTCAGGTGTTCACTATGAATCTGTGCCAATCCGTTATGGGATTAAACAGTCAAACACTGCCTTCCGGCATCCGAAATAGTACGAGATGACTCTATCCGGGCGAGACACAACTATCAACTAAAATGTCATTGATTTGATGCTGATTAATCTCGCTATCAAATACATGCTGATATTGACCTCTCAGAGCCAGAGTGCCTTCGATTGCAATTTGATAGGCGCAGAATAGTTGCGGCGTGAGAAACGCATAGGTGGCACCACTGGTGGCCTCTGCTTAATAACCAGCTACTAATAATCCTAAATAAAAGGCGGAACAACCTTTGGGATTGAAGCTGCCCCGGTGATCTTTGCCCTTTCCATGCTAAGAGGCCCTAACCAAAGGCAGGATTGTACATCCGCAACACAACACCCGAATACTCAACTGTGTCCATAACAATAAAATTACTGAGCAAGTCAGTAAAGGACTACACTATTGGAAGCCACCAAGTTCACGCTCGGTGACCCAATCGTTTAGCGATACGATGCCCGACTCCTGAAAGAGCCTGACAACCTCGGCAGGTGTCAGTTGCCCGAATGATAAGAGCGGTTCTCCGATGTACCAGGCCCAGGCAGCATGATCGGATTTAAACCAAGACAGATCAACAAAGCAAGCTATGTGATCTAAGGTTGTAAAGTCCACCTGAGCCCAAAGAGTCGGGTCCTCAATTCCCGTTTAGCTATGTACAAACTTTATTGTTCCTAAACACAATTACACCACTTCACCGGCGGCGTAGCCGGAACTCCAGGCCCACTGGAAGTTATAGCCGCCAAGCCAGCCACTAACATCCACCACTTCACCGATAAAATAGAGTCCGGGATGACGCTTGGCCTCCATGGTCTTGGAGGATAACTCATCGGTATCCACTCCGCCCAGAGTCACCTCGGCGGTGCGATAACCCTCGGTGCCGCCGGGTTGGATCTGCCAGCAGTGGAAATAGCTGTCCAGCGCAGCCACATCGGCCTTGGACAGTTGGTTGAGGTTCTTGTTGGGTAATTCGCCCAGCTCGAGCAGCCTCTCAACCAAGCGCTTAGGTAACAGCCGAGATAATCCATTTTTAAGCGACAATTTTGGTGATTCAGCAGTAATTGTTTTGCACCAGTCGACAAAATCCAGGTCCGGCAGTAAATCAAACCGCACACTCTGGCCTGGCTGCCAGTAGGAGGAGATCTGCAGCACAGCCGGCCCGGACAAACCTCTGTGGGTAAATAACATGGCCTCTCTAAACTGCCTGCCGCACTCGGCTTGGGCGATAACCGGCAAGCTGATGCCAGACAAGCCTTCAAATCTGGCCTTGTCTTCAGGTTGCAGAGTAAAAGGAACCAACCCAGCTGTGGTAGGCAGCACCTTGATGGCAAACTGCTCGGCAATGCGGAATCCAAACGGTGTAGCCCCGAGCTTGGGCATGGACAAGCCACCAGTGGCTATCACCAGAGATTCACAGCGATATTCTCCTTCACTGGTTTGCAGGCTGTAACCGTCATCTGTGGCTGCCACAGACAGAATTTCGGTACGCAGCTGAATTTTGACCCCGGCCCAATCGCACTCAGTGGTCAGCATATCGACGATATCTTTGGCCGAGCCATCACAAAACAGCTGTCCCAGGGTCTTCTCGTGATAATCGATGCCGTGCCGCTCGACCATGGCGATGAAGTCCCACTGGCTGAAACGAGCCAGCGCCGACTTAACGAAGTGTGGGTTACTGCAGAGGTAGGCGCCCGGTTCAATGTTCTGATTGGTGAAGTTACAGCGACCACCGCCACTGATCAGAATTTTGCGCCCCAGTTGTTTGGCGTTATCCAGCAAGAGGACATCCCGGCCCCGATACCCGGCAGTGAGGGCACACATTAACCCTGCGGCGCCAGCGCCGATAATGATCACCTGATGCTGTTTAACTGACATAACGCTCACTCTCGGGCCCAACAAGGGGCAATAAAAAAGGACGCTATTCTAGCATCCTTTTCCGGGATTGGAGATGGCTCAGTCTGCCGAGGTTTCCGACTTCTTCTCTCTGGCCAGCAGTTCTTTGGCAGCATCCAGAGGCGATTTACCCTGATACAGCACCTGATAGATCTGCTCGGTGATCGGCATCTCTACCCCCAAGCGCTTGGCCAGGGTGTAGACCTCTTTGGTGTTGCGGTAACCTTCAACCACCTGACCGATTTCGGCCTGGGCAGTATCGACATCACACCCCTTACCCAATGCCAAACCAAAGCGACGATTGCGCGATTGGTTATCGGTACAGGTCAGCACCAGGTCCCCAAGACCCGCCATTCCCATAAAGGTAGAAGCATGAGCACCCAAGGCCTCCCCCAGACGGCTCAACTCCACCAGACCACGGGTGATCAGGGCTGTACGGGCGTTGGCACCAAAGCCTATACCGTCGGACATACCGGCGCCGATGGCGATGACATTCTTGACCGCGCCACCGAGTTGCAGGCCGATAAAGTCGTCATTGGCATAGACCCTCAGACGTTTGGGGCTGTGCAACAATTCCACCAGATCCTCGGTAAACTCGGCATCGGTACCGGCCACAGAGATAGCGGTTGGTAAACCTGCCGCCAGCTCTTTGGCAAAAGTCGGTCCGGACAATACCGCCAGCGGATATTTCTCCCCCAACACATCGCGGGCAACATCCTGCAACAGGCGACCGCTTTCCGGCTCCAGCCCCTTGGTGGCCCATATAATGCGGGCATCATCACGCAGCAGAGGCTTGGCCTGAGCCAGCACTTCGGCGAAAACATGACTTGGCACCACCACCAGAATGTTTCGCGACGCCGCCAATGCTTTAGCCAAGTCGGCTTCCATTACCAAGGACTCGGGAAAGGCAATTCCGGGAAGAAAGGCTTGGTTACTGCGCTCGGCAGCGAGTTTGGCCACATGCTCGGGCTCATGCCCCCACAACAGGGTGCTGTGTCCATTGCTGGCCAAAGAAATGGCAAGGGCGGTGCCATAAGAGCCCGCCCCCAATACCGTTATTTCGGCAGTATCTTTCATCGGCTGATTACGCGTTCGCTTCTTCGGCCGGAGCTTGCTCGGCGGCGGCTTGACGCTGCTGCACATATTGAGCGAACAGGGCGTCGAAGTTCACAGGTGCCAGGTTCAGCTGTGGGAAAGTACCACGGGATACCAGGCTTGCCACAGTTTCACGGGCATAAGGGAACAGAATGTTAGGGCAGTAAGCCCCCAGAGAATGAGCCAGTTGAGGATCGCTCAGACCAGAGATAGAGAAGATACCGGCTTGTTGTACTTCACACAGGAAAGCAGTTTCTTCACCATTTTTAGCAGTCACAGTCAGTGACAGTACTACTTCAAAAACGTCGTCGGCCAGCTTGGCGCTACGAGTATCCAGATCCAGCTTAACTTCAGGATTCCACTCTTTCTGGAATACCGCTGGGCTGTTAGGGGTTTCGAAAGAAACGTCCTTGATATACACGCGTTGAATGTTGAACTGTGGGGCTTGTTGTTCGTTGTTTGCTACTTCAGCCATAATTCCTACCTATCCATTTAGTCTCGGCTTGCAATGAGCCGGTGTTTAGGGTGTATGTTACTCGGGTCAATTGCGACTCCCAGTCATCATCCCTGCTATTCATCTGTTCAGCGCCGGAACAGAACTCAGGATGCCGGTTGCCACTTCAGTATGGCCACTCTACTAACAGAGCGGCGCCAAATGCAATGACAACCGCCGACACTCATTATCTTTTGCTTTTGGATACAGGCATATTTGCTGCCTGCCAATCACCCATACCACCTTTGAGGTTAAAGACTTTTTCAAAGCCTTGCTTAACCAATATCTGAGCCGCTTGAGATGAGGTCATGCCAGCGTTGCATACCAGTATAATGGGTGTGGTTTTGTACTTTTCAAGGTTCGTGGTCTGATTATTTTTGATATCGGCCATAGGCACATTCAAGGCATTGAGAATGTGTCCCTTGCGAAAATCGTCCTTGGCTCGCACATCGACCACCTTGGCATCTTCCTTATTCATCAAGAAAATCGCTTGCTGATGATCGACGCTTTTAACCTTGGAAAAACCGGATTTGAACAGGGTTACAATCACGGCGATAAACAAACCCACCCAGGCCAGGCTCAGCATGGGGTGGGCTTTAAGAAACTCTATATATTCCTGCATTTTTTACTGCCTGTTATCTATTGGGCCATTTAGGACAAGCGCAGAGTATACCCAGAGGCCAGGCAGATTGCAGCTGTTTCGCTGCAGTTTTGCCCCTTGAATCGGCGTTAAATCGCGGCCCTTCCTATTGTCGCAATCGGGTAAATGGCTTTTGCCCTCAGGGCAGACGTAGTAATATTTAACCAATTTCAGATTTGACCGATTCTTTCAACTTTACAGGTATTAACATGAAGACAAGCAAACGTCCTTTGGCACTGCTAATTCTGGACGGCTGGGGTTATCGTGAAGGGACGCATATGAATGCCGTCCATCATGCCAATACTCCAGTTCTCGACAGACTCAACGCCGAATACGCCCACAGTTTGATTTCCGGCTCAGGTAAAGATGTTGGTTTACCCGACGGGCAGATGGGCAACTCTGAAGTGGGCCATATCAATATTGGTTCCGGCCGTATCGTTTATCAGGAACTGACCCGCATCAGCAAGGCCATTGAAGATGGCGAATTTGAGCAAACCCAAGCACTTATCGAGGCAGTCGACGCCGCCATCAAAGCAAACGGCGCAGTACACATCATGGGACTGCTGTCACCCGGCGGTGTTCACAGCCATGAAGATCATCTTGAAGCCATGTGCCGCATGGCCGTCAAGCGGGGTGCCAAGCAGGTTTACCTGCACGCCTTCCTTGATGGGCGTGATACACCGCCACGCAGTGCCAAAGCCAGCCTGGAACGCTTCGACAAGCTGTTTGCCGAATTAGGCCGAGGCCGCATAGCCTCCATCGTTGGCCGCTACTACGCCATGGACAGGGACAACCGTTGGGACCGAGTCTCCCAAGCCTACGATCTGATCACTCAAGGTCAGGGGAAATACAGCGCCGACTCCGCCGTGGCCGCGTTGGAAGCTGCCTATGACCGAGATGAAAACGATGAGTTTGTTGCCGCAACTGCGATTCTAGATCAGGGTAAGGCCACAACACTGAACGATGGCGATGCGCTGATTTTCATGAACTTCCGTGCCGACCGCGCCAGACAGATCACCCGCGCCTTCGTCAATCCGGACTTCAATGGTTTTGAACGCGCAGTAACGCCCAAGGTCAACTTTGTCATGCTCACAGAGTATGCCGCCGATATCAAGGCTCCGGTAGCCTTCCCATCGGAAGACCTGGTCAACACTCTGGGCGAAGTACTGCAAAATCGCGGTCTGACCCAGCTGCGTATTTCTGAAACCGAGAAATATGCCCACGTAACCTTCTTCTTCAACGGCGGCAAAGAGCAGCCATTCGTGGGTGAAGACCGTATTCTGATCAACTCGCCCAAAGTCGCTACCTATGACTTGCAACCTGAGATGAGTTCGACAGAGCTGACAGATAAGTTGGTTGAAGCTATTGAATCAACTCAATATGATGTCATTATCTGTAACTACCCCAACGGTGACATGGTAGGCCATACCGGCAAGTTTGATGCTGCGGTCAAGGCTTGCGAAGCCGTGGATACCTGTATAGGCCGAGTAGTGGACGCTCTGGCCAAGGTAGATGGTGAGTGCATTATCACTGCCGACCACGGCAACGCCGAGCAGATGGTGGATGAAACCACAGGTCAGGCTCATACCGCTCACACCAGTGAGCTGGTGCCCTTTATCTATGTCGGTCGCGAGGCCACTATCGATGAAGGTGGCCGCCTGAGTGATATCGCCCCCACTATGCTAACGTTGATGGGACAGAGCATTCCTGACGAAATGACAGGGCGTCCGTTAATCCATACAAAAGAGTAACACTGACCCGGTGCAGAAGCGTATTTTAGCCAAAGCCAGCATACTTGCTGGCTTTCTCGTGTTTTCCTCTCAGCTGCAGGCATCTGATCTGGAGCGGCGTCAGTCCGAGTTAAAGGCACTGCAATCCCAGATCACCGCGCAGCAAAATGCCCTGAGAGACACAGGCAAGCAGCGGGAAAAACTACTGCAACTGCTGAAAAAAGACGAGCAGGCTATCGCCAATGCTGCCCGTAAGGTCAACCAAACGGAAAATGCCCTCAGCAATACCGAAAAACGCCTTGCTGAGCTGAAACAAAGAGCCGCACAGCTGGACAAACTCAAAGAAAGCCAGCAGCAAACCCTGGCCAAGCAACTGACCAGCGCCTATCTCGCCGGGAATCATGACTACAGCAAGATGCTGCTCAACCAGCAGGACCCGGCCACCATAGAGCGAATGCTGGCCTACTATGAATACCTCAACAAGGCCAGAATGCAGGCCATAGAACAACTGAAACAGACCCGCCAGGAATTGTCGGCAGTGCAGCAAAGTGAGCAGCAGGAACGCAATCGACTCAACCAGCTGGTATTGGATCAGAAGGCTCAATCCAAGCGCCTCAATCAAGAACAGGATCAACGACAGCAAACACTGAAGGAACTGCAACGCACCATCAGCAGTAAAGCCTCGGAGCTGGAACAACTACAGATAGAAGAGGCCTCTCTGAAACGGGTTGTCGAGCAAGCCCTGGCCGCCATGCGCGATAGCCCCAGCATGGATGGATTGGCCAAGTCCCGTGGTGCCCTTAACTGGCCCACTAAGGGCAGGATCAAAAACAGCTTTGGCAGTCAGCGTTCCGGCAGTGTGCGCTGGAAAGGTGTCATGCTGTCAGCTCCGGAGGGCCAGTCTGTCAGTGCTGTAGCCGCCGGCAAGGTGATCTATGCCGACTGGCTGCGCGGTTTTGGTATGGTGTTAGTTGTCGATCACGGCAAAGGTTATATGAGCCTCTATGGCCACGCACAGGCGTTGCTGAAAGACGCAGGCGATACAGTCAAGGCTGGCGAAGCCGTGGCACTGGTAGGACGTTCCGGAGGACAAACCGAGCCTGGCCTATACTTTGAAATAAGGCATAAGGGGCAAGCTGTCGACCCGACAAATTACTGTCGGCGTTAGTCAACAGCCCCCGGCACTTCAAAGGGGGCAACATGGGCAACTCTATTCGTAACCTGCTGTATATCGGCCTTGGTATCATCATGGGAGTCTCTCTCAGCCTGGCTAGCCATGAAAACTTCCCCAAACCCAGTCACACCCACGAGCTTTCATTACTGCTGGATGTGATGGATACAGTGGAAACCTACTACGTCAGGGACATCAGCCGCAGGGAGCTTGTCGACGCCGCTATTGAAGGCATATTTCAACGACTCGACCCTTATTCCAGTTTTCTGAAACCTGAGCAGATGAACAGCCTCAGAGACAGCAACCGTGGGGAATACTTCGGCTACGGCTTTGAAGTGTCCACGGAAGGGGAAAAGCTCAGAATTATCGCGCCTTTTCCCGGTTCTCCAGCCGAACAAGCCGGGATCATGGCCGGCGATATTGTTACCGCTGTCAACGGTAAGAGTATTGCCAAGCAGTCCATGGAAGAGGTACTTAGCCAAATAAAGCAATTCAGCAACAGCAATAGCGAGTTATCGCTGCAGCTACATCATGCTCACTCAGATGTCAGCTTTGAAGTCAGTCTTAAACCAGCCACTATCAGCGTCCACTCTGTACTTGGGAAAATGCTAACCAACGACATTGGTTATATTCGCCTGGCAAGTTTTCAGGAGGACTCTACCCGCGACATAGTGCGACTATTGAGCGAATGGCAACAGCAGCCAATGAATGGTTTGATTCTGGATTTGCGCAACAATCCTGGCGGCTTGCTGGATCAAGCGATTCGAATTGCCGATCTGTTTCTGGATAAGGGTCGCATCGTCGCCACCGAAGGACGCTTCTTCGATGCCAATTCGGATTACTATGCATCTTCGCAAACCATGCTGGCCGGCGTGCCCATATTGGTGCTGATCAATCGTGGTTCAGCTTCAGCATCTGAAGTACTGGCGGCGGCGCTGCAGGAGAACAACCGTGCCAAGGTGATAGGTGAAACCAGCTTCGGTAAAGGCACAGTACAAAGCCTGATCCCAACACTTATCGATGGTAATACCATCAAGCTGACCATAGCCCGATATACCACCCCCAAGGGCCAGGATATTAACGCCAAAGGAGTGGAACCCGATATAAAAATCGCACCCAATACTGTTTCCGATAACAAAACTGTGCCTATAATCGACCTCATATCTCCCCATGCAGATACCGCCAGCGATAGAGCCATAAACTCGGCAGTGGCATGGATACAATCAAATAAATAAAATTAATATCAAACGTGCGCTATTGTTTCTACCTACTACTGCTGGTCGTAAGTTGCTCTCCTGCATGGGGAGCAAAACTGGCAATCGTCATCGATGATATTGGCTACCGCCATACAGATGAAGCCGCCCTATCCTTACCTTCAGCCGTGACCTTGTCTGTATTGCCACATACCCCTCTCGGGCAACAACTGGCTCGCCAGGCTCACAACAAGGGCCATGAAATTATGGTACACCTCCCTATGCAGGCACTTAACGGCAAGGCCATGGGACCAGGTGGACTCAACAACCAGATGTCAGAAACCGAGTTTAAAGCAACTCTCAAACAAGCCCTGCAGAGCGTGCCCTTTGCCAGGGGAAGTAACAACCATATGGGGAGTTTGTTGACTCAACTCGAACAACCTATGGGCTGGTTAATGGAAGTACTGCAACAGGAAGAGCACTTCTTTATCGACAGCGTTACTACCCGTTACACTAAAGCTGGCGAGAAGGCCGATGCCTTGGGTGTTCCGTTGCTAAGACGTCAGGTGTTTCTGGATAATCAGCTAACCGAGCAGGCTTTCGAAAGACAATTGGACTTGGCAATAGCCAAGGCCCAAAGCGAAGGTGAAGCCTTGATGATAGCTCACCCTTACCCAGAGAGTATGCAGTTCCTCAAGAAGAAACTGCCAGAACTGGCAAAGATAGGGGTCACTCTGGTGCCAGCTTCCAACTTACTACCAATCTCATTGGCCCAGAAGCAGAATACCAGCGGTGAAAAACTCTAACTAGAGTTGCAGTACAGGGATCTCCAGATCCGGCAGCAAGGCTCGCAACTCCTGTTGGTTGCTGACAATGTCTGCCAGGGTATAACGATCGAGCACAGCCAGATAAGCATCCACAGCTTGGGCCAAGACCCCTTTCAACTGACAAGCCGGGGTCAGTCGACAATAAGGCTTGCTGCAATCAATTGGCGCCAGTGAATTTTCCAGTGCCCGCACCAATTCGCCGACATTGATCTTCTCCGGAGCCATCCCCAAACGAAAACCACCGCTCTTGCCGCGTATTGTTTGCAAATAACCCAGCTTACCCAGGTGATGTACTATCTTGGAGACATGATTAGGTGAAAGATCAAAAACCTCTGTGATCTCTGCGATTCGAAACAAAGTCTCTCGCTCCGGTTGAATCGCCAGATACATAAGAGTTCTTATTCCAAAATCTGTATAACGCGTTAACTGCATCTTTCACCTTCAGAAAGAGGTTTCCACCTCTAAAGAGCCTATCAGCCAGAGCGCCTCTTCGTTGCTGTTACCACATACATCCACCGATGCAGAGAAATCACTACACACATCAGGACGTTTAGGGGAACCAAAGAGGCGACATAGATTGTTGTCATCAAGTTGCACACAACGAACCCCAGCGGGTTTACCTCCCGGCATCCCAGGAATGGCACTGCTGATGGAGGGTGCTATACAACAGGCACCGCAACCGATACGACAATCCACAATCATCACCTGTAATAGAATATGACTATTATAACGACAAAAAATTTTCGGGTAAGTACTCAAGTCACAGACTCAAACGAATCCTACAGCCAAAGCGAATATAACGATAGCACTTATATATTCTCTGTCGTCAACCTCAAGAACCGGGATACTCCAGACCTACAAGGATAATACCAATCTCTTTAATTATGTGATCTAATTAGCCAACACTTTTTCAGCTGCCAGATCATGAATCATCCCGACATCGCTTCATTAGCAAAATCCGAGAAAAGCGCACGTAAACGCATTCGCTATCTCGCCCTGCTTCACTTTATCGAAGGTCATTCCCGTACCTCTATCGCCAGTATGTTGAAGGTCAGCAGAACCAGTGTGAATAAGTGGGTCGCCACTTATCTCTCCTTGGGACTATCCGGCCTGGATGACAAACCAAATCCGGGACGTCCCGCTAAATTGTCCTCTCTTCAGCTAGCAACCCTGAAAGAATTCGTACTACTCAAAAGTCTATCTGAGCAAGGCGGCAGATTAATGGCCAAGGACGTCGGCCACTTTATTCAGTCTGAATTTGGCGTGACTTTCAAGCAAACGAATATCTACCGTTTACTACATCAATTAGGCTTTTCCTGGATCACTACGAGATCACGTCACCCGAAACAATCTGAAGCCGTGCAAGAGGCTTTTAAAAAACTTCCCAATGGCAATGATCCTTAACACCCCGGGACACGTCGCACTCGATCGCATCGATGTTTGGTTTCAAGATGAAGCCAGATTTGGTCAACAAAACACCACTACCCGTATTTGGGCTGAGAAAGGGACTAGGCCACGAGTGGTAAAGCAGCAACAGTTTGAATCAGCGTATTTATTTGGTGCAGTCTGTCCGGCAACAGGCGCCACGCAAGCTATAATCGCCCCCTTTGCCAACAGCGATTATATGCATGAGCACTTAAAGTTGATTTCGGCCGCAACGGGATCAGGACGCCATGCTCTGGTCATCATGGACGGCGCGGGCTGGCATCAACAAGATTTGGCCGATGATTTTGATAACCTCAGTATTCTCAAACTTCCCCCATATTCACCTGAACTCAATCCAGTAGAGCAAGTCTGGCAATGGCTTCGTCAACATGTGTTGGCAAATCGCTGCTTTAGTGGCTACGACGATATTGTTGAGCAATGCTCCATCGCATGGAACAAGTTTATTGGAGAGCCGCTGAGGGTGATTCAATTATGCTCTAGGCAGTGGGTAAGAATGGTCAGTTAATTAACGTAATTGGTAT
>NZ_JBKORL010000110.1:0-9398 GCF_047314525.1 Shewanella sp. BJSY2023SW007
TGTAGTGGCATAGTGAATTTGGCCATCTAAATAGACGAAGTGATAGACTCACTTTTCGCAAATGGGTGGCAGATATGAAGAACACAAGACCGACATTCAGCGCTGAGTTTAAGCTAGAGGCTGCTCAGCTAGTAACAAAGCAAGGCTACAGTGTGGCAGAGGCTGCAATCGCAATGGGAGTCAGCAATTCAGCCATGCGAAAGTGGGTAAAACAGCTCCAACAGGAACTGCAAGGCGATTCTCCCAAAGGCTCACCACTTACGCCTGAGCAACAGCGGATCCGTGAGTTAGAAAAGAAACTTCGCCGCATCGAAGAAGAGAACATTATTTTGAAAAAGGCTACGGCTCTCTTGATGTCAGACTCACTGAACAGTTCTCGCTAGTCGAGAAACTCAGGCAGAGCCATAGTGTAAAACTTATTTGTTCAGTATTTGGTATTCATCGCAGCAGCTATAAGTATTGGCGAGGTAGACCCAGCATTATTAGCTCAGAGCAGGTGAAACTGCATAGCTTGGTGCGAGGGGCCCATAAAGCCAGCAACGGCTCTGCAGGTGCAAGAACCATCGCCAATATGGTGACAACTGCGGGTATACCATTGACGCGTTATCGCGCGACAGGGTTGATGAGAAAACTCGGATTAGTGAGCTGCCAGATACCCCAACACCGCTACAAAAAGGCGGATAAAGAACATGTCGCTATCCCTAACCATCTTGCTCGTCAGTTTGCAGTGACGGCGCCAAATCAAGTGTGGTGTGGCGATGTCACGTATGTGTGGACTTGCAAAGGTTGGGCTTATCTGGCGGTCGTGCTGGATCTATTTGCCCGTAAACCGATAGGTTGGGCCATATCCTATTCGCCTGATAGTACTCTAACGAGTAAAGCCTTAGTGATGGCTTTTGAAGCGCGAGGCAAACCGAAACACCTTATGTTCCATAGCGATCAAGGTAGTCACTATACGAGTCGTGGCTTCCGACAGCAGCTTTGGCGTTATCAGATAAAGCAAAGCATGAGCAGACGAGGAAACTGCTGGGACAATAGTCCGATGGAGCGTTTCTTCAGAAGCTTAAAAACAGAATGGATACCGATGACCGGCTACCGAAGTATCAGTGAGGCTCGGGTTGAAATATCACGATACGTGACGGGGTATTACAGTCAGCTTAGACCGCATCAATATAACGGTGGGCTGACACCGAACGAGTCAGAGCGAAGATACTGGCTTGAATACAAAACCGTGGCCAATTTAACTTGACCACTACACTCGCTAGATTCTCTAAAGGATAATTGGATGGCCCATTCTCATGCTGTTCACGATGTTAATTACTTTTGTAATCTGGTGTGTGTTCTCGGCAACGGCCTGCTTCGCTATGAAAGTGTTAATCTAACAAAGGGTGAAAAGCACCTATTGATTGATACTGATGAATTTGTCAATTTAGTTCTGACTGCACACAAGCGTACTTCAAACGCAGAAGAACAAGATGAAATACTACTTCGCATAATTAAGGAAGGTGCCGACGATAGAACCTTTGGGCGATTTTTCACATATCTTCTAATCATGCTTACTCGAATGAAGCTGAACGTACCTGATCTTGGCAGGTATATTGATCCAGAGCTACCTATATCAGTTGTGAGAGAGTAAACATGGCTAAGATTGATCCAAACGAACCATGTCCTTGCGAGTCTGGTTTGCTTTTTAAAGAATGTCATGGACCTAAAGTAAAGAAGCCGGAAGTCCCGAAAATTACGAAGACTATTACCTTAAAGGTGATTCCCGAGCCTGATCCGGATACAAGATCAGTGTTTATCTACGAAGGGGAAGGCACGGTCGCCTTTACCGGTTACGAAGTGGGTTTGGCATTAGCATGTGGTAGTTGTAAGTCACATTTGGTTGTGGGGATACCAAGGGAAAACATACAAAACATAGTGATTCGCTGTAAAAGCTGTGGCTCGTACAATGAAGTGTAAAAAATTTAACAATGCGCTGCTAGGGACAAACCTGCGCTGCGCTCCGGTTTGCCCCAGAGCGCGGCGTTAACCCATAGATATTTTTATCCGAAGCAGACGAGTTAGAGTTAATGCTTTAACTCGAAATTGTCCAGAAACAAGTTACAGCTTCACCATAATCGGTTTGATGTATGTGGAAATGCGGGCCGGTGCACCATCACCGGTCCGTGTGCTTTCTAACTACTTGCGTCGCCCAAACGGCCAGCGTCTTATTTTGTCGATTTGATCGACCGACCTCGTCATATCCTTGTAGGCACGCCCGGCCAACCTGTTTTGGAATACCTCCATTTTGTCGGCAATGGCTTTCATCTTCAGGCCGTGTCCGATGTTGTGCAGCCACTGCCCCAAAAAACCTATAAAAGTATTCACAAATTGATATAAGTACCAATAGAAAAAAGGCGCCGAAGCGCCTTTTTTTAATCACTATCCCGAGAGGGCTTATTCCCACTCTATTGTAAACAAGACATTTTTATCTTTTATATTCAATGGCTTATTTTCCTGCTAATTGGTAATACCATGAAAAATACCATGCTCAGAAAAGGCTTAACAATATTTTGAAAAATTGCCTACTGAGCGCTGCCGCACAGCTCCATAGGCCGCTTTCCTGGCTTTGCTTCCAGATGTATGCTATTCTGCTCCTGCAGCTAATGGATCACCGCAAACAGGTTACTCGCCTGGGGATTCCCTTTCGACCCGAGCATCCGTATGAGACTCATGCTCGATTATTATTATTATAGAAGCCCCCATGAATAAATCGCTCATCATTTTCGGCATCGTCAACATAACCTCGGACAGTTTCTCCGATGGAGGCCGGTATCTGGCGCCAGACGCAGCCATTGCGCAGGCGCGTAAGCTGATGGCCGAGGGGGCAGATGTGATCGACCTCGGTCCGGCATCCAGCAATCCCGACGCCGCGCCTGTTTCGTCCGACACAGAAATCGCGCGTATCGCGCCGGTGCTGGACGCGCTCAAGGCAGATGGCATTCCCGTCTCGCTCGACAGTTATCAACCCGCGACGCAAGCCTATGCCTTGTCGCGTGGTGTGGCCTATCTCAATGATATTCGCGGTTTTCCAGACGCTGCGTTCTATCCGCAATTGGCGAAATCATCTGCCAAACTCGTCGTTATGCATTCGGTGCAAGACGGGCAGGCAGATCGGCGCGAGGCACCCGCTGGCGACATCATGGATCACATTGCGGCGTTCTTTGACGCGCGCATCGCGGCGCTGACGGGTGCCGGTATCAAACGCAACCGCCTTGTCCTTGATCCCGGCATGGGGTTTTTTCTGGGGGCTGCTCCCGAAACCTCGCTCTCGGTGCTGGCGCGGTTCGATGAATTGCGGCTGCGCTTCGATTTGCCGGTGCTTCTGTCTGTTTCGCGCAAATCCTTTCTGCGCGCGCTCACAGGCCGTGGTCCGGGGGATGTCGGGGCCGCGACACTCGCTGCAGAGCTTGCCGCCGCCGCAGGTGGAGCTGACTTCATCCGCACACACGAGCCGCGCCCCTTGCGCGACGGGCTGGCGGTATTGGCGGCGCTGAAAGAAACCGCAAGAATTCGTTAACTGCACATTCGGGATATTTCTCTATATTCGCGCTTCATCAGAAAACTGAAGGAACCTCCATTGAATCGAACTAATATTTTTTTTGGTGAATCGCATTCTGACTGGTTGCCTGTCAGAGGCGGAGAATCTGGTGATTTTGTTTTTCGACGTGGTGACGGGCATGCCTTCGCGAAAATCGCACCTGCTTCCCGCCGCGGTGAGCTCGCTGGAGAGCGTGACCGCCTCATTTGGCTCAAAGGTCGAGGTGTGGCTTGCCCCGAGGTCATCAACTGGCAGGAGGAACAGGAGGGTGCATGCTTGGTGATAACGGCAATTCCGGGAGTACCGGCGGCTGATCTGTCTGGAGCGGATTTGCTCAAAGCGTGGCCGTCAATGGGGCAGCAACTTGGCGCTGTTCACAGCCTATCGGTTGATCAATGTCCGTTTGAGCGCAGGCTGTCGCGAATGTTCGGACGCGCCGTTGATGTGGTGTCCCGCAATGCCGTCAATCCCGACTTCTTACCGGACGAGGACAAGAGTACGCCGCAGCTCGATCTTTTGGCTCGTGTCGAACGAGAGCTACCGGTGCGGCTCGACCAAGAGCGCACCGATATGGTTGTTTGCCATGGTGATCCCTGCATGCCGAACTTCATGGTGGACCCTAAAACTCTTCAATGCACGGGTCTGATCGACCTTGGGCGGCTCGGAACAGCAGATCGCTATGCCGATTTGGCACTCATGATTGCTAACGCCGAAGAGAACTGGGCAGCGCCAGATGAAGCAGAGCGCGCCTTCGCTGTCCTATTCAATGTATTGGGGATCGAAGCCCCCGACCGCGAACGCCTTGCCTTCTATCTGCGATTGGACCCTCTGACTTGGGGTTGATGTTCATGCCGCCTGTTTTTCCTGCTCATTGGCACGTTTCGCAACCTGTTCTCATTGCGGACACCTTTTCCAGCCTCGTTTGGAAAGTTTCATTGCCAGACGGGACTCCTGCAATCGTCAAGGGATTGAAACCTATAGAAGACATTGCTGATGAACTGCGCGGGGCCGACTATCTGGTATGGCGCAATGGGAGGGGAGCAGTCCGGTTGCTCGGTCGTGAGAACAATCTGATGTTGCTCGAATATGCCGGGGAGCGAATGCTCTCTCACATCGTTGCCGAGCACGGCGACTACCAGGCGACCGAAATTGCAGCGGAACTAATGGCGAAGCTGTATGCCGCATCTGAGGAACCCCTGCCTTCTGCCCTTCTCCCGATCCGGGATCGCTTTGCAGCTTTGTTTCAGCGGGCGCGCGATGATCAAAACGCAGGTTGTCAAACTGACTACGTCCACGCGGCGATTATAGCCGATCAAATGATGAGCAATGCCTCGGAACTGCGTGGGCTACATGGCGATCTGCATCATGAAAACATCATGTTCTCCAGTCGCGGCTGGCTGGTGATAGATCCCGTCGGTCTGGTCGGTGAAGTGGGCTTTGGCGCCGCCAATATGTTCTACGATCCGGCTGACAGAGACGACCTTTGTCTCGATCCTAGACGCATTGCACAGATGGCGGACGCATTCTCTCGTGCGCTGGACGTCGATCCGCGTCGCCTGCTCGACCAGGCGTACGCTTATGGGTGCCTTTCCGCAGCTTGGAACGCGGATGGAGAAGAGGAGCAACGCGATCTAGCTATCGCGGCCGCGATCAAGCAGGTGCGACAGACGTCATACTAGATATCAAGCGACTTCTCCTATCCCCTGGGAACACATCAATCTCACCGGAGAATATCGCTGGCCAAAGCCTTAGCGTAGGATTCCGCCCCTTCCCGCAAACGACCCCAAACAGGAAACGCAGCTGAAACGGGAAGCTCAACACCCACTGACGCATGGGTTGTTCAGGCAGTACTTCATCAACCAGCAAGGCGGCACTTTCGGCCATCCGCCGCGCCCCACAGCTCGGGCAGAAACCGCGACGCTTACAGCTGAAAGCGACCAGGTGCTCGGCGTGGCAAGACTCGCAGCGAACCCGTAGAAAGCCATGCTCCAGCCGCCCGCATTGGAGAAATTCTTCAAATTCCCGTTGCACATAGCCCGGCAATTCCTTTCCCTGCTCTGCCATAAGCGCAGCGAATGCCGGGTAATACTCGTCAACGATCTGATAGAGAAGGGTTTGCTCGGGTCGGTGGCTCTGGTAACGACCAGTATCCCGATCCCGGCTGGCCGTCCTGGCCGCCACATGAGGCATGTTCCGCGTCCTTGCAATACTGTGTTTAGCAAAAATGCAAGCCGATGAACAACTCGCGATGGCAACAGCTAAAAAATTGGTAGAACAAAAACGCCAAATTGAAAAACAATGTTCTAAATAAATCCACCACTCGCACAAATCCCCCCTATTGTGCGAGCCTAAAAACACAGACACCTTATCACTGCTTTTCGAAACCATTAATCAATGCTTCTAAACCAAATAAAAAAGCCTCTGTGCCATCATCTTGATCCATAATTTGCAAAGCATCTTTTAATAGTCGAGGCATCGTATCATCTGCTATTTGTTGCCTATCATTAAGTGCTGCGATATGTTCTTGCTGCTCTAACACAGAACCTAACGTAAAATGACCAACCGCGCTTATTGCATATAACCCACATTTTAATGAAAAACCATTGTCCACCATAAACTGCAACTGCATTTCTACGGTGTCATATTGGTCTGAACTCGGGCGAGTCCCTAAATGCACTTTTGCGCCATCACGGTAACTTAATAATGCATCACGAAAGCTCAATGCATTATTACGTAAAAATTGTTGCCACGTTTCCCCAACTGCGGGTAATGAATGACGATGATTACGCTTTAGCATTTCAACAGATAATGCATCCAACAATGTGCGCTTGTTCTTCACATGCCAATATAGTGTAGGCTGCTCTACGCCCAGTTTTTGAGCTAGTTTTCGCGTTGTCAGCCCTTCCATTCCCACTTCATTTAGCAACTCTAATGCCACTGTGATGATGGTTTCTTTATCTAATCGCGCCATACTGCCCTCTCTTTTTTTCTATTGACACTCTATCACTGATAGGGATATATTCCAACTCTATCAATGATAGAGAAAAAACGATGAATAAATTTGCGATCACCGCTTTAACGATCACCGCCCTAGATGCTATGGGGATCGGCTTGATCATGCCTGTATTGCCTACATTGTTACGTGAATACGTGTCGGCTGAAAATTTAGCAAATCATTACGGTATCCTGCTGGCACTGTATGCCATCATGCAGGTTTTTTTTGCTCCTCTACTTGGCAAATGGTCTGATAAATTCGGGCGCCGACCAATATTACTACTATCTCTTGCAGGCGCTGCTGTGGATTACACTTTGCTTGCATTATCTAGCTCACTTTGGATGCTATACGTTGGGCGATTAATTTCTGGAGTTACTGGCGCAACAGGTGCGGTCGCCGCTTCTGTTATTGCTGACAATACTGCTTCACAAGAGCGTACTAAGTGGTTTGGACGCTTAGGGGCGGCTTTTGGTGTCGGGTTAATCTCTGGCCCTGCAATTGGCGGCTTTACAGGGCAATTCTCAGCTCATCTTCCTTTTATTATTGCTGCCATTTTAAATGCGCTCTCTTTTTTAGTTATTATGTTGATATTTAAAGATAATAAAATCAAAAATACTGAAAAAAACACCACAGAAACAGCAGAAAATTCGCGACCTTTCCTGCAAGTGATCAAGCCAGTCATACTATTGTTATTTATCTTTTTTATGACTCAAATGATAGGGCAAATTCCAGCAACGACATGGGTGTTATTTACGGAACATCGTTTTCAATGGGGCAGTATGGAGATCGGCCTATCTTTAGCGGGGTTAGGCATCATGCATGCCTTGTTCCAAGCATTTGTAGCGGGCGCAATCGCCAAGAAATTCAATGAAAAAGTGACGATTATTGTGGGCTTTGTTGTTGATGGAGCAGCATTCATTATTTTGTCATTATTGACAAAGGGTTGGATGATTTACCCTACATTAATCTTACTCGCCGGCGGCAGTATTGCGCTACCAGCCTTACAGGGGTTAATGTCAGCTCAAGTCAATCAAACTAACCAAGGTAAGCTACAAGGCGTTCTAGTCAGCTTAACCAATACGACGGGGGTGATCGGCCCATTATTATTTAGCTTTATTTTTGGTCAAACACTGGCAAGTTGGGATGGCTGGATATGGATGATTGGTGCGATAATGTATGTTTTATTGATTGTATTTATTTTATCTTTTTATAGAAGCACCAAAAAGATAGTTAAAATAGCGAAGCTACCAGCGAGCTAAGTTTTAGCATATCAATATTAAGTGCTATGATACCCCTATCAGATTTGCTTTTAGCACAAGATATTAAGAGACAAACCCTATGACATTACCCCCTAAAAAACCAAGAACAAAACCTGCGGAAGAAAGGCTAGATGACCTAATGAACGTATAGGAAGAATAAACGCCCTTTTCACCCAAGTCCAACAGCTTTGGACCGCAGTTGACTCTTTCGACACCCCTGCGATGCAACCCAATCCGGCTGACGGGGAGCCAGCAACGCTGAAAATTTACCCTCCTCTTTCCCACTAGCGGCTCCTTTTCCGACAACCAGCACGGCGGATCCCTGCCGCGGCGCTGTGAACGCAGCATTTTGATTGGTATCGTTGGCCTTCAGGCTCGTCAGTCAAACAGACCCAGGAGCAGCTCAGCCGGTGGCGCCCGGCTTTCGGGTAACGCCCTGGTCCCGCTGGTTTCGGCTTTGTGCTTCAGGTGATCAAGGATCTGCTTGATCACTATAGGGTCTTCAATGCAGGCGATGACTTTCATGGCGCCGCCGCAGCCGCTGCAGGTCTCGATGTCGATATTGAAAACACGCTTGAGCCGTTGCGCCCATGTCATCGACGCTCGCCGTTGTGCTGGTGTTGCCGGTTCATCAGCCACCCTGACCTTGTTGCCCCTGCCCCGTTTTGCCGGCGTGACCAACGCCCGGTGCCGACTGTTGGGTGCGAACACCCCGTGGAAGCGGGTTAGGTTGACTCTGGGCTTCGGTACCAGGGCGGCCAGCCTTGCAATGAAATCCAATGGTTCGAAAATGACGTGCGTGGTGCCGTCCCGGTACGGCGTCTTGAGCTGGTAGCGCACGTTGCCGCCTCGTGTTAACGACAGCCGCTTCTCGGATACCGCCGGGCGGCTGATGTACCGGCACAGCCGTTCGAGCTTCTTGCGTTCATCGGCCCTGGCCGCCACGCCGGCGTGCAGGCTGGACCCGGCTACCTTGCCAATCCCGTCACCGAACGGATCACCACTGGTCGGCAGAGTTTGCAAAGTGAACACCTTTCGCCCCGCCTGTGAACCGACAGCGATACGGTAAGTGATCGAGTGCCCCAGCAGGGGTGTCATCGGGTCGTCATCCACCGCATCCGAGGCCAGATAGCTGTTTTCGACATCCCGTTCCAGCAGGCCTTGCCGTTCCAGATAGCGACCCACCCGGTGGGCGATGGTGTGCGTCAGCTGGGTGAGCTCTGGGCTGGTCGGCGCCTTGACCCAGCGGAAACGCGCTGAGCCGTGGGATTGCTCGACATACACACCGTCGAGAAACAGCATGTGGAAGTGAACATTCAGATTGAGCGCCGATCCAAAACGCTGGATCAGGGTGACCGCGCCCGTCTTGGCCACTTGGTGGGTATGGCCCGCTTTCTTGACCAGGTGCGTGGCAATGACGCGGTAAACGATGCCCAGCACCCACCCCATGATCTCGGGCCGGCTGGCAAACAGGAAACGCAGCTGAAACGGGAAGCTCAACACCCACTGACGCATGGGTTGTTCAGGCAGTACTTCATCAACCAGCAAGGCGGCACTTTCG
>NZ_JBKORL010000111.1:0-23995 GCF_047314525.1 Shewanella sp. BJSY2023SW007
TGTAGTGGTCAAGTTAAATTGGCCACGGTTTTGTATTCAAGCCAGTATCTTCGCTCTGACTCGTTCGGTGTCAGCCCACCGTTATATTGATGCGGTCTAAGCTGACTGTAATACCCCGTCACGTATCGTGATATTTCAACCCGAGCCTCACTGATACTTCGGTAGCCGGTCATCGGTATCCATTCTGTTTTTAAGCTTCTGAAGAAACGCTCCATCGGACTATTGTCCCAGCAGTTTCCTCGTCTGCTCATGCTTTGCTTTATCTGATAACGCCAAAGCTGCTGTCGGAAGCCACGACTCGTATAGTGACTACCTTGATCGCTATGGAACATAAGGTGTTTCGGTTTGCCTCGCGCTTCAAAAGCCATCACTAAGGCTTTACTCGTTAGAGTACTATCAGGCGAATAGGATATGGCCCAACCTATCGGTTTACGGGCAAATAGATCCAGCACGACCGCCAGATAAGCCCAACCTTTGCAAGTCCACACATACGTGACATCGCCACACCACACTTGATTTGGCGCCGTCACTGCAAACTGACGAGCAAGATGGTTAGGGATAGCGACATGTTCTTTATCCGCCTTTTTGTAGCGGTGTTGGGGTATCTGGCAGCTCACTAATCCGAGTTTTCTCATCAACCCTGTCGCGCGATAACGCGTCAATGGTATACCCGCAGTTGTCACCATATTGGCGATGGTTCTTGCACCTGCAGAGCCGTTGCTGGCTTTATGGGCCCCTCGCACCAAGCTATGCAGTTTCACCTGCTCTGAGCTAATAATGCTGGGTCTACCTCGCCAATACTTATAGCTGCTGCGATGAATACCAAATACTGAACAAATAAGTTTTACACTATGGCTCTGCCTGAGTTTCTCGACTAGCGAGAACTGTTCAGTGAGTCTGACATCAAGAGAGCCGTAGCCTTTTTCAAAATAATGTTCTCTTCTTCGATGCGGCGAAGTTTCTTTTCTAACTCACGGATCCGCTGTTGCTCAGGCGTAAGTGGTGAGCCTTTGGGAGAATCGCCTTGCAGTTCCTGTTGGAGCTGTTTTACCCACTTTCGCATGGCTGAATTGCTGACTCCCATTGCGATTGCAGCCTCTGCCACACTGTAGCCTTGCTTTGTTACTAGCTGAGCAGCCTCTAGCTTAAACTCAGCGCTGAATGTCGGTCTTGTGTTCTTCATATCTGCCACCCATTTGCGAAAAGTGAGTCTATCACTTCGTCTATTTAGATGGCCAAATTCACTATGCCACTACAGCAATCATATTCATTGCTCCAGATCTGGATTGCATGTTTAACACATCTCGAGACATTTTAAGCGCAATATCCCAACCAACTCGCGACGCCGCTGCCGCAATAAGGCTGCCCATCACATCATTATCATGAGACGAGATAGTGTATTGAACAGATGAAACTGGAGTCCGCACTGCACAGTATTCGTAATATTCATTAAAGGCTAGATCCTTACGCGCTTGTGGCGCAGCTGTATTGTGGTTCACCAAGAATTTATCCAAGCTCAGTTCCTGACCGTTCTCCGTACACTCACTACCTCCGTTGATTAGACAACGCTCATAAAGTTCAACCGTGCTTTTGAAAGAGGCAACGTTGGTAAGCGCATAATGGTCGATAAAATCGTCTACTGAGAACATTTGACCAGAATCATTGAAGCAATCATGGAATCCGTACTTCATGGCCTTATCTGCTTCATCGGAATAGCGATCTATTTTTGAAAAATTCACCTTCCTTTCTTTTTGGCGTCGCTCATCATTGGTTGTACGAATGCGCTCCAGGGCTGCTGATTGATAACCAGGCTCTAGCAACGCCTCGGTCCAAGAGTTAAAGGTTTGCCACTCGGCACCTAAATTTGCCACCATCTTAGCTGCCGAGTTGAATGCCTCCTCACTGCCGAAGTCTTCCTGTCTGAATCCAACGAGTTTCATGTCGGCTAGTGCCGCTTGTATGTCCGGCTCTGTTTTTTCAATTTTTTGGACCGACGTATCTGTCTTAGTCGTGTCGGCGATGTTAGGCATGGTCGCGGAGCAACCTGCCACTGCAGTCATTACAACGATTGACGTAAAAAGAACTTTCACTTTTAGATCTCCCTTTAAGTTCTGTATCCATTCCATTTTTAAATAAAAGGGCAGTCTAGCCAGTACGCCAAACTGCCCTTTTTGGACAATGGACTGCAATTATCTTGTTAGACTGCGTTCACTGTCGCCTCTTGATATACCTTTAGCCTGAGATTTACCAGTTGTCTGCGTTGACGAGCGTCCTGACTCTGGTTGTTGCCATAGCTTATCAATCAAGTGATCCAGCGGTTCCAGAGACTGGTAACGGCTTTCCTTAGCCGTCTGTTTTTGACCTGAACGCTGCTCCACAGCTCGGACAAACCCTTCCTTTGAATCGGTGTATAGATACACGCGGTCCTTTGCTCTTGATATCTGCACGTAGAACTGTTCCGTGTTCAATAAAGCTTCCCGGTTGGTTTCGGCGTGCACAAACACGTTCTGGGCTGTCTTACCTTGGGCAGCATGAACCGTCATGGCGTAACCGTGATCCCAATGGGAATTAGCCAGTTTGGACATGTCAAACTCACCAGTTTTACCATTTGAAAGTCTGAAGGTTACGTTCGTGCCTTCTATCTTCTCAACTGTGGCCGTGTCATTGTTCAATCGTCCAGTTGGCTTATCATTATCACGCCACACGATCTTCTCACCAACGGCCAAGCCACTTTCAGTTAGTTCGAACAACTGGATGTTCTTGGCCGCATAGTTTTCAGGAGAGAAGCGAATCAGCTCAGCCTGCTCATTACCCCCCAACTTCTTCAATAAGAGATCGTGATTCTCTCGACCAACGACCTGATAATAGAGGCCCTGCTTGATGCCCTCACGCTTGAAGCTACGCGCAAACCGAACGATGCGCCCATTTTGATATGATGTCACCATACGCCTTTCAGCTTCTGTTGCATCGACCGGTGATAGCTGGTTAGTACGCAGCTCTTCGCCCAGAGCATCTTCTTTTTTTAGGGCGTCACGAACTAATTCATTCGTGCGACGACGGCCCTCACGGCTTGGTTCGAGGATAATACTTTTGGCTCGTTCATCCGGCGCAAGAGCCATGTAGTCCTTCACAAGCTCTTGTCTGCGGACTTCACCGCTTTTCTCATGGTCAATTTTTCCACTTTTCTTACGAGCGACCAATTCTTTTATCGTGCTGCCACTCTCCTGTAACCGACTTAGAGCATTAGAGGCCCTTTTCATTAGGGAGAGGTATACCGCATCCCTTGTTCCTCGGTTCGTCTGCCGAACGATTTCTTCTAGTCGATATGTTTCCATTCCATGAGCCTGAAGCTGACGAAAAGCAGCACCAGCCTCTACAGAAGCAAGCTGACGGACGTCACCAGTCAACACAACCTTAGCACCTACCTGGCTAGCTCTTTGAAGTAGATCGCGCATCAATTTTGTACCGATCATTGATGCTTCATCAACAACCCAAAGTTGAGGGGACCGCTGCATTCCCTTAGCTAACTCATCCCGCTGACTTTTTAACTCTGTTTGTTCGTAACAAAGTTCATCGAGTCGCTTTTGGTAAATGGGGGAGGTTTCAGGGATCTGAGCACCAGTTTTTAGGTCAACTCCGGGGTTTTCAAGGGCCTTCTTGAGCCGTTCCAGCCGTCTGTCTATTCTCTCTACTTGGGCGATCAGTCGCTTCTCTTCTACCCATTCATTGCGATTTTGTCCCAGAAAACTTTGGATTGTACTGGAGGGAATATTCGCGCCCTCAGATAAACTTTGAGCAGCCGAGTTAGTTGGAGTAAGACCTCTTACTTCGTACCCCATAACTCGTGCTTTTTCAGCAACAGTGCTGAGCACGGAGTTGGTTTTAGCTGTACCGGCTAATCCTTGCACTCCAACGATCCGATTCTCGGAGAGAAGAATGCCCTCTGTAGCTTTCCTTTGGTCAGCGTTCCACTCGTACCCCAATTCGTTGGCTTTCTCCTCGGCATTAGAAATGGCCGCAGCCGCCTGTTCCCGGCTGCACAATGCCTGAACTCGGTCGCGGCCAAGGTATTCCTCCTTGATCACCTCATCCTCGATGGCGATGGCCGCTTTCGACGTATATCCCCGAACATCAATCTCTTGCTTGCTGACCTTATCAAAGGTTCTAACCGACTTCTCTATGAGCTGACCACTGCGAATTGCAGCATCAATTGCATTCGTTATATCAGAAAGTAGTACTCGCGATCCGGCATAACGGCTAGCCACTTTGACTAGATCGTGGTGTGCCCAAGACGTATCACGTTCTCCAAAGTGCTCAGTCGCCCACATGACGGCTTCGTTGGCTAATTGAACCCGCGCCAAAATCGCCTCGGATTGCCGCTCCAGGGATGGGGTATTCTCCCGAGACAGAGCTATGACCCCTTCCAATTCTGTCAGCTTCTCTTCGCCCAATTCTGCATGCCAGCGATTCAGAAGTTCACCACGCTCAGCAGCGACTTTTCGATCCCGCGTGTCGAGCGTGGCGGTCTCCTTTTCCCCAGCCGTGGCCGTTTCACGAGTCTTTCCCCTAGCCTCCAGCGCATCTCCGATTGCCTCTGATCGTTTCGACAGTTCACGTACAATATCTTTACTTACCCCAGCAATCTCCCAGGTCCCATCTTTACCCTGGTGCTCTAGTCGAAAGCCCAGTGAACCAACCTCTTGAGCGAGAAATTGACGGTAGACCAGACCAAGGTGCTTTTGGTCAATGAAGATTGGTTTATTCTCCGTTGAGCGCCACTGGCCGTCATTTCGCTGTGTTAAGTTCATTACCACGCAGTGTGTGTGAAGCTGAGGATCAAGGGCACGACTGGTTGTGTGTTTGAAAGTGGCTGCGACCAGCGAACCTGTTTTCTCGTATTCAACGGTATCCTTAGTACGGTTGCGATTCCTTGTGACAATATATTCGCTCTCTATATATTGAAGTACCGCTTGGACAGCCCGGTCATGGGCTTCGAGAAGCCGTTTGTCGCCTGCAACCTCTGCCAGAATAGAAACACTCTTAGGTGCCGAAAACGTAAGGTCGGTTCCTGGTTGGTGTTTCCATTCACCGTCACGGAAAGTGCCAACCTGTTGACCATCTGGAAGCCGCCCCTCCAGAAGTGATTTAAAAGTTCCTCGATCCACCTCACCAGCAAGGCCAAGAGTCTCAGCTCCAGAACCTATCCATGTTGAAGGAGATAGCCCGTCTACATAGTAATCATCATGCTCAAAGTAATGACCGGCAGCTCCGGCACTTTTAATAGAAGACGCAGACATCATGATTTCTTGCCTCCTTTTTCAAGCAGACCAAATACCAAATCATCATCCACTACATCCGTTCCCAACACTGAATGTACTTCCTGTTCTATATCACTTAGGGCTGGTAATTGCCCTTTAGACACCTCATTACCATGCTTATTGGAAAGTTCTTTCGGAGCAAAGTCAGTATCAGCTTCCATTTTCAAGGCCCGTGCGGCATTGAGCAGACGCATACCAACTGTCTCATTCTCATCACCTTGAATAAAACCGTCAGCGATCCTCGGTAGTCTCAAGAAAGGAATATCAATACGCGCTTTACTCTCCACGCCCCAAATTTTGGCAAAACAAGACAAATCAGGCAGGTCCATGATTTCACTGGGAAGCACAATTTTTCGGTTTTGACGTTTAGAACTGACCCGAACGCCGTCTCGAATGTCATCGGCGGAGTAGTTTAAGTCTTCATCAACTTCCTCACGCTCAGCTTCACCAAGCACCTTGGAGACCCATTCCGCAGTGTCGGCATTATTCAAACGGAAATGAAGCTGCGTGGAGCATAAGCCTAGTATGGTTTTAGAGGTGTTTTTCCCGAACTCTTCCTCTAATTGGTTTATTTCCTGAATACCCAAAATAACAGCGGCACCGAAACCCCGCCCTTCAGCCATCAACATTGAAAGAGCAGGAATTTTTTTGAGGCTTGGCAGCTCATCGACAACAATCCAAAGAGTCCGCTCGTTATTAACCCCGCGTGCCATCAACCCTTTGGCCGCAGCTTGTATCCAGGTCGAGATAAGCGGTTTCTGTATTTCTATTTCAGATTCTCGTACTGGTAAGAATAACCAACTATCATCGGCATTAGGTTCATCGCCTTCTGCTATCCAATCTCTTATAGAAAAGAATCCCTTTTTATTCTCTTCTTTCAACAGGCGAAGTGGACGAACACCATCTACGATGGTTGAACGGATACTTTCGAGAGTTTCCTCGTTGTTTTCATTGAAATATGTCGCTGCTGGAGTGCCTGCAACCAGTTCTTTGAGTAATTCAAGGTCATTCCACGCTGTCGCCCGAAGAAGTGAAAGCAATGACTTCGGTCCGTCTAGATATAGATTCTGAAGTGCGGCAGAAACAACTGCTCTGGCAGCGGATGTAAAGAATTTCTCAGAACCGCTATTACTATTAGAACTAGGTAAAAGTGTCTCAGATATCCAGTCCGCATCAAATGGTGATGCCATTTCTTCCCATGGAGTCCATTGGTGTGAGCGGCTATCTGCCGGATTGAGTATGTGATCAACTCCGTCCCGGTAGAACATCTCTACGAACTCGCCTTTCTTGTCATATACCACGGCTCGGTCTCCACGAGCGCGAATAGCTTTCAACAAATAAATTAGAAAAGTAGACTTACCTGCGCCGGTAGTACCACTAATCAGAGTGTGCTTTTTTGAAAATCCGTATGGTAATGGAAAGTCCTGACTTAAATAGTCCTTATAATTATTTATGCTTTTTTCTCTATAACGATTCATCTCAAGCATAAAATTATCAGCAATGTCTTTTTTAACCTGATTAACATCTAGGAACTTTCGAATTTGATTATTTTCTTGAAAAGATTCCAGGATTGAATCATTTACTTTACAAGTTAAATCTTGCGCTATATTTATCTCCATGCCAGAACGAATAAGCATATCATTAATATTTTCCAATGATGGAGATGGTACTCGGAAGTTTTTTATTTGTGACGCATAACGGTTTGGTATGTACCTAAATATAAAATCAGAGGTTCCATGCTTATTTATAACCTCAACTTTAAGAGCATCGTCAGATACCAATTTGGCACCTCGGATATATTTGTCTTCTTTAATCTCCTTACCTCTTTTAACTGCCCTTACAACCAGATAAAAACCAAAGGGCCAGTACAATACAAAAAATAAAATGAAAGCCCATCCAAATGAACTGAGAAGATTAACAGCAGCTTCCTGGAATAGTGGTTCATTTATCACCACAGAGGATGGCAGAGAGTCGCGCCCATCTAGGGCAACACAGGTTCCTATAGTCACGCTTGAAAATGGTTGTACTAGTGTCTTCAATTGTGCCCAAAGATATGTACTAGCGTTTTGCAAAACACATTTATCGGCGTCTATCCAGAGGTATAACAGGCCACCGACAATCGCCAACAAAACACCAGGCAGAAAGATCCAAATTCCGCTGAATAACAACATCTGCTGGCTATGAAGCCATGTGTCCGCACCACGAACAAAGTCACCGACTCGACCTTTTCTAATCGTTGCCATTTTCAGCACCTCCAATGAAATACTCTCGCAAAGCATTTGTGCGGGCTGAAATGACCTGTTTAGCCTCAGCCATTTCATCCTCAGAGCAGGTCTTTTTGAGCAGAAAATCGGTGGTTGCCACATTTATCGATAACAGGTTAATTAGCTGCTGATAAATCTCCTTCTGATCCACTTGTACGTTTCTGATTTCGTGCAGTGTTGAGTCATTATTTAATGCCTGCTCAATCAAAGACACTGCCGTTTTACTAACTGTTTGTCCTGATTCTTTAGCTAATTCCTTCAACAAAATATGTACTTGTCTAGGTGGATATATTTGTACGCGGTACGCCTTAGAAACTCCCATTGTAGTCCCCCTTATCCCTGATTCTCTTGCGTGCGACTCCTTTGCAACTCTGCATGTGCAGCGGCGCAGGGAGTCCCCTCAGAAGGCGCTACTGCGCCGGATGAGACAGACCACTCGCGGTGAGTGGGGTGTGGAGAAAAATCCGGGTAAATCTCGGATTTTTCTTGCTGTGAGATGGGGCCCCCGCTCGATAGAGCGGGGTGAATTGTTTCAACCATTCGCAGGAAAGAAATTGCCAATTTACGTGTCTCATACTCATGGTATTTCCCTGCCCTTAACATCAGGCTATTGGCGATCGATGTGATAGCTTGCTCTACAGATTTTGAATCCGATGCAGTCTCAAGAATTGCGAGAATTGAAGCGCCAGAACAATGCTGGCACTGCCGAGGATGAAGTTTCATTCTTTATCTCCTGAGTGATGACTTTCAGGAGAGATTCTGACCTTTAGATGTGTAAATCCCGGCACGCCAAACTGCCCAATTTGGACAAATCAGGAACTGGGTAAAAATAGGTAGGTATCATCCAAAAACCACCTGTTGATGGCTTTCTGATGTAGCGCAGCCATAACTTTCCTTGGTCGTCATCGAAAAGCAACCTATTGGTGGTGTTTCGGTTGCATTCTGAAAGGTTGGGCTGCCTCCTAGCCCTCAAAGTCATCAAAAAAACACCCATTGGTAGTGTTTCAGTGATTTCTTGAGGTAAGTAACTGATGCTGGCTCACTTTGGTCCATCGAAAAGCAACCTATCGGTGATATTTCGGTGGCTTTAGAGGAAATTTAGACAGATCTTGCTTTCCGATATCATCAAAAGGCTATCCGTTGGTTGATTTTCAACGACTTTGAGGTCAACAAAAAATATCCGAATGACCTTTCATAATCAGAGGGCGTGTATTTATTAAATGGAATGATTGAAAGAAGTGCTAATAAATCGGCTGTGATTAGGGACTTTCACATATGAAAGTCCCTAAATTAAAGTATCGAAAAGTTAATTAATAATCGTACGCCAGCGGGCTCATAAAGATACTATTAGCATCCTGCGCTTCTTTAACTGCTGCGCGAACATTCTCATTGGTCATATCCAATACTCGTAGTTTCCCCTTAACCTCTGCGACGGACTCTATTCGGCGGAAAGAATCCGCATGAACCTGAGCATAAACAGCTAAACCTTGTAGCTTTGGTAGCGCATCAGCTAAATGTAATCCATGTGGATCGACTATATCAGCAACAACCTGTCCGTCCTCTTCTGCAAAAAATAGGAAATCAGGCCGCATGATCTTATGCTGTTCTGCATCTTGATATGCGATGCCGAGCGACGATTGCCCAGGAGTCTGTGGATTGCGATACCAGAATAAAAACCCTGGCTGAGAAGATTCTTTCTCTAATACATGATGTTCCCAGTCATTGAGCTCGGAAGGGAAGTTTCCATGTTCATCGCACAATAAATGCCGTTTCCAAGTAGGTAAAGCATATTCATTATTACCGTGCTTAGCTCGAGTCATTTCAAACTTCGCTTCTGGCTTGATGAGCTCAATATCTTGAGGCTCTTCACTCATTTCTATTATTTGACGATAGGATTCTTTTCTATCGTCAGACAGGCACTTGATTTTATTCCAATACTCCTGCAACCAACCTTTGACTAGTGTGTTTGCCTTGTCATCGAAGTAGTCCTGAATCTCAACAACCAAGCCTAATCCCGCAACTGTTACCCTAGCTTCCACTATAGCGTCAAGAAAACCTTCCGGGTCATCTTCAACACTTGTTACGTGTCTTGCAAGGTGCTCGACATATGTTCGTGAAACGTCCGGTGTAAAAACTCTGGCTGCACGTCGATAGGCATCGTCAATGACAGCCATATCTGCATCCTCCCAGAACTGATTAAAGGTCTTTTTCTTACCCTTCATATCAGCAACAACTGTACGACCATCAACAGTCATTACCGAATCACGTTTGATTTTGATTTTATCCTCGTACTGGAGTCTGAAATCATCGAGTGCATTATGCAACGCGGCATGAGCTATACTTCCTGCCCCCTCAAGCAAGCCATCGTCAGCTAATTCTTGGGCCAGCGCAGTAAGTCGTTTAGCAGGTTTCGCACCGCGCTGAGGTCGAGTTTGTGAAGGTAAAGACTCAAACTTTTCCCAGATGACATCATTTACTTCAGGATTTGGAAGCACTTCCACAGGATTTACGAGAATCCGTCCGGGTGTAGCAGGGAGAGTGTCATCACCACTCATTAAAGCCTCGACGACACTCTCTACTGTTTTCTTATTGAATTTAGGTAGCAGGCAGTCAACAGAATTTAATCTTTCATTGCCGGGAACCCTTCGAGCCAAAGGAGAACGAACCATACGACCAAGCAGCTGAGTTATGTGTGTTTTGTCATTTGCTGATCGGAATGAAATCATAACTTCCGCCCGAGGACAGTCCCAACCCGTGCTAATAGCGTCCTTTGCTATTAGGATACGAATCCATGATGAATCTTGAACACGCTGGGGTTCGATATATGGCACATCAAAGTCACCAAATCTTTGCGTAGTATGATCGCCAAAAACATGAGCAACAGAAGTTACAGGAAGCTCCGGATAACGCTCAAAAATAGTTCCAAGGGCTCGACCAATTTCCTTATGATCAGGAGTGTTAGGAACCTGTAATACCATCAGTGGAATGACAGTTTCCGTGTCCTTTTGATTTCTAACGTAATCGGACCATAAAATTGAGCATTCTTTAAGTTTATCGGCGGCTCTTCTGACCAAAACCGTATCGAAATCTCCAACCTCATCAGGTATATCAAGCAATATAATATCTTTTATCAAGCCTGATTCTTGAACTTTTGATGCATCTACAATTACGTCAGGAAGCTTAGTTCTTTTTACTGCCGCTTCTATCGCTTGGTTAAACCTTTCAACTGTAGCAGAGATCCCCCAAACGATTGGAGCACCAGGCACACCGCTATAGCCATTGATGAGGCGTTGGACAATAGTTCCCTTTTCTCTGTTTGTTTTTCCTATCCCCCTATGTGCTTCATCTAATACGAGGTATAGGGTAAGTTCAGGGTCCTCAACAGTATTTTGAATGGTATCCCAGATGGTATATGCTCTGAGATCAGGCCTTGTTTCAGGAAAGAGATCACCAGCTTTCGCCTCTAACTCCACTTGGTCTTGTCCCCGAACTAGTAGGCTATTCTTTCCAAGTTTTTGAGTATTTAAAAAATAAATTTTACCTGGCTCAAATTTTGGTCTATTGAACGTATTTTCAACAACAACCATGTCGCTGTGGTTTATGCGATCACTTGACTCCATAAGCCTAAAGCGAGTTTGTTCGTTCAGCGAAGGATCGTCGCTAAACCATATTACAACAGCAGTTGGATCAGCCTCAAAGTCGAATTCATCATTACCATGAAATAGCGATTCGAAGGTTGCTGCCGCCATAACAGTTTTACCAGCACCCGTAACAGCGGTAAGAGAAAAAGCCGTCTTGTCGGCTTCGCCATGCCAGTATCTGTTTGCCTTCTTTAAGTTACTCAGAGCGTCTCTAACCGCATCTGATTGATAGTCTTTTAGCGTAAACTTCATTAATTAGTCCCCATTGGCAAAGCTAAAATTGCTCAGGTATGCCTCATACAAACGAACTGGTTCTACTATTTTGGGTAACCGACGTGCGATTGCCTGAAAGCGCCTGTCATCATCAGTAACTATGTAGGCTATACGCAGACTTTTAACTTCACGGATATACTCGATAAATGGGGTAGCTCTGTCTATTTCCGTCAAAACTCCATATGTTTCACTCACGGCCCATCCTTCATTCGGAAGGTTTTCTATGCGAGGCCCCTTAGCACCAGCTCTTAGCCAAAGTAATGGCGCTATTCGATTAAAAGCTAAATTGTGATTTACTGCTTCTTTGGCTTCATACGTAAGTGTAAAGAATTCGGCGTTTTCTTCGAAACCATCTGATATTGGAAACTCATCTGTAAACTTATAGTTCCCTTTAACAGGTTCTCCTTCTGGAGTTTTACCTGTTATAGCCGCCTTAATTCTAGGCTTGGTTACATAGTCACAGATTCCGAAGCATTCCCATTCTGGATCACCTGCTCGGTAACCTTGTTTGCGAAGCCCTCTTTGTTCCTCAGCGGATACTTCATTATTTGTAATCGAGATGCTCTGTCGCCGTCCGCTATCTTGTTTATTCAAACGCATAACAGCATGGCACGTTGTACCTGAACCGGCAAAAAAGTCGAGTACTATTGCATTGGGTTTCTTTTTGAGAAAAAACCTCAATGAGTCCTCCACGGCATAAGTCGATTTGGGATAAGGAAAGCGGCGACCAGGGAGTAGAACTTTCAAAAGTCCTGCGCCGTATTCGCTGGCACTATGAGAGACCATATTCCAGACCGTAGCAGGACTTCTAGTTCCTACGCTATCGGCAAATTCAAGCTCCAGCGCACCTTCTTCATCCTTACCAACGGCGACGACCTCACCAGTTTCAAGCATGCTCCGGATGCCACGCTGCAAATAGTACGCAGGTCTGAGTCCCGTTTGGATATCACGGCGCCCAAACTTAGCATGGCCCAACTTCAGATATTCCCTCAGCGAGCTAGGGCTAAGACGCCACATAAGCTCTTGACCACTATTATCCACCGGCCATAATGCGACTGTACCCTCAGGGACTTCGACATCATTTCGGTCTGTTTCAACATCCGGCGGCTCGCCTACTGAATGAAATTCCCCTGTTTTAGCATCCAAAAAAATAGGGAAAAACATACTGGGAATCCTTTCTCTACGGCTTCCTTCACCATTTCTTATTAGACCGGCCCAACGAACTTGACGTTTTGTTACTTCATCATTACGTAGCATATCTGTGCGCCAAGCGTTCAAAGCTGAGCTACCAAAATAGACAAAATAAATGTATTCATCTACTCGGCTAAACCTCCCAGAGCGCGCGGATCCCTTAGGGTTAATAACACTACTGATCATTTGAATAGAAGCTTCTGGAAATATTTGCTCCAATAAAAGTCCTAGTCGTAAGTACTCTTTTTCATCAATAGTTACAATAAGGATGGAGTCATCAGGGTTGAGTAACTGTTTAGCTAAAACAAGCCTTCGCTCCATGAACGCAAGCCATTTGCTGTGCCTATAAAGGTCATCAGACTCAACATAACTATTATTATATTTCCAGTCCTTTGCGCCTGTATTGTACGGAGGATCTATGTAAATGGCGTCAATCTTTCCCCTGTGAGTAAATGAAAGTGCTTTTAGCGCGTGATAGTTCTCCCCATTGATTATGGTATGGGATGGTTTTCCTTCACCGCGTTTCACTCCCCCTGTGCTTACAAGACCCGGATAAATTTTGTCTCGAAATTCGGCAACTACTACCAAATCAGCTAATGGAGCCACAAGCTGCTCTTGCTGGCTGCTCTCAATTAGCTCTAAATTGGCTGTTTTATCTGATTTTGCTATCGAAACGACTTTCCAGAGACATTGATCTCCTCGTTCAGTAGATCCGCGTGGTGGTAGAACCCTTACCTTATCTCCTCTACGGATAGGTCTAAGTGGCAACTCTACCGCTTCGGGTCTATGCCGTTCAAAATTTAGACCAAAAGGAAGCCTACTTGAAAGCACTTTAAACTCCCGGTCGAGATCCATACCCAAACTAGGGTCTTTTGCTTTTACACTAGCAATTAGATCAGTCAATCGTGACACATCTGGCTCCTGTTTCGTTCTTTACTTCATATCTGACTAGATTCTTGATCATTGCTTGGGAGCCAGTATTGCTGTTCCAATGCTCGCACGACCAGCTCTCGCACGGTCGTCTCCTGCTCAATGGATAACCGCTTGAGGTGCTTGTGCAAAGCGCTCGGTATATCTACTGAAAGGCGCTTGCTATCTGAATAATCGTCTACGTTTTGCTCACTCATCATGATTTCCTGCTTTTTTGAGCTACTGCCGTACAGTACCACATCCCCACATTTGTACAAATGTTGGTTTTAAGAGAAACTTTCACATGTGAAAGTTTTGGTGGGCTACTAACGTCGTTTGAGCATCTGCTTAATGCGGTCGATGTGCTGCTGCGCTACCTTTGGATCGACTGGACTCGGCTCCAATTTTTGAGGTAGGGCCTTTGGTATCTCCCCTCCAAGGTCCTCTCCATTGAGGACTCGATTAACAACGATACTGTAAGCACGTCGGAAAAGCGGCCAACTCTTATCTCGTGGCAGATTGGCTAGTTCAAACTGTCCCACTTCCCTCGCAGCGACATATATCGCAGGATGAGACCATTTTTTGTCAATGGAGGCGGGGTGGGAGTTTCTAGATGCTTCCATGAACGCGGCTTCAGGCGTAGGCAACCCATGATCCGTTGGATCTGGCTGGCACCAAGAAATAAACTGTCCTAGGCTGGGCCAAAAAGGAGATTCTGATCGTCTGGCTTTTGCTAGGCCCCATTGCAACTGCTTCTCTGATGTAATCTTTGCTTCAACAAATCCACGAACCCAGGATCGTTTGGCAACATCAACGTCAGCCTTAGAGGTGAACGTTTGCCGCCAAGCTGGAAAGCATGTTTGCAGTTCGCTGAAAAGCTTATTGATAAATATCGCCGCAGCCTGTAATTGACAATCATCATTCCGACACTCTATGGAATCTGATGGTGATTTGGCCCTTGGCTGCCCGTATTTAACGCTGCGGCCATGGTCATCCAAAGAGATAATTTCGGCGATTTTTCGCGCAGTCATTACCAACCTCCTTGCGCCCAACTTGTATCATTTAGGTCATCTGTCAAAGAGTGGTGGTGACTCTTTTCGGTTTGGATTTGACGTTCAGCATACTTTTGGCCGCGCATCATCCAGGTACGCCATGCGCCTACCAGAGCCTCTTTGGAATTAAACCGCTGGGACTGACCACTGGGATGGTCAACAAAAATTTGGCTTTCCCACTCAAGATTTACTAGAGGTGTCACTGATACTGCCCAATTTCTCATTTCATTGGTTATAACCAAATCACGACGAGTAAATTGTGGTGCGGGAGAGCTCTCTCTTGTATTTTTTTTTTGTGATTCTGTATTTTTTAAATCTTTCTTTTTTAGATCGCCGGGTTTCCCGTCGACGGGTGAACCACTGACGGCTGAACCATCGACGGGAAACACGTCTATGGTTGAGCCATGCACTGAAAATCCGTCTGTGGTGTTATCTGTTTGATTTCTCTCTTGTGGCTCTTGATAGACTTCAGAGATCCAGTCCCATGTACCATCTGAACCTCGACACTTTCTTCGGACAAGGTATCCAGACTGCTCCAGCTCAGAGAGAATTCTACGAAGGCGATCTCGACCAATGCCACATTCCTTTTGAAGTTGGTAAGGTCTAATTTCCCAGTCAGATGGTCTGGATATTAACTTTACAAGAAGGCCAAGCGCGTCCAGCGGCAAACGGGGGTCTCGGATAGTTTTATTAGGTAGAACAGTAAATTCTTGTCCTTGAGCCTTACGAATGACACTCATGCTACACCTCCAAGGTGTGCACATTCATCTTGCTTACGACGTTTGAGCTCTGCTTTGACAATTTTTCTGGCGTGCGAACGGTCAATTCTAGCCTTTTTAGCCAGTGTTAAAGTGCAATAGGATTCGTGGCCGGGGCTGCCTGATTTGGCAGAAACATTAAGCATCAAGGAGAATAACTCAGATGTGAAAAACTCTCTAACTTGCTGTGAAAAAAGGGATTTTTGATTTTTCATGGTAAACCTCAACAGATAATTAAGTTGAGGCACTGCGATCGCGGCTGTTGAAGCAGCACTCCGCCCCATTCGCGCCTGATTAAAGGGGGGTTATGGCGATACGCTTTAACCAGTCAGGCCGGAACCTGCAAGGCCGCTCTGGACTTAGCCCAGAACTCGCGGTGGAACTTTTACATGTAAAAGTTTTCCGCTTACCAAAGGATTAATATACTGTTTGTTTACAGAGGCCAGCTACCTCTCGTTACTAAAAGCTTGCTATCAATATTGAAGTAAAAATCTTGCTGGCGATTTTGATTATGTCTAGTCCAAACAAACTCATTATCACTACGCTAGCGATGAGCATTTCAATCTTAGAAATTTGTTGGTACATAACCGAGCTCCTTAAAATAACGATTGTTGATGATTCAACCTAGGTAATGTTGCAATGTGACCAATTCGATGATCTGTCTGCGGCCGCTCCCAATTAGTTTTACCGCACGCAGGACAGCGGCAGCTAACAACTTTATCTCTCAATCCCGGTCCACTGAAGACTTCATTTTTACAATGTACACATTCAGCAAAGAAAGCCTCCCCTGTATTTATTTCCTCACAGGATTTATAGAAGCCTGAAATATCAAAATATTTTTTACTTTTTAGCCATGTATATGCCTCAAGAACTGATTCTAGATGAGTTAGTTTCTCGCGCAATTCACAGTAAATTTGTATTGCAGATGAATAATGCATCCAATCCTCCTTTGACAGAATATCCTGCCCGTAACTCGCTCGGCGATGTTCCTTAATGGCTAAATCTTCCCTTATTTTTCTAATTTGCTTATAAGTAAAGGAGGTCTCTTCCATAATAATGGAAGTAGAAAACCCTTTTTTCACAAGAAAATAGCCAAACGCCCATCGATTAAGATGATGGTTACCTGGCAGGAACGGTAGTGGTTTGAATACATTGGAACGCATAAAGCCCCCTGTTCAAAGTTTAAAACAATGAACAAGCGAGACCCCATGCCTTACTTGGTGTCCCAAACACAAATCATGAATGGGCTGTTTGATGTGCGAAAGAATAAATCCTTACGCTAATGAAAATGCTGTTTAAAGGCCAGCTACCGTTGTTTAAATAATATCAAGACGGGGGGAGTTGTCAACAACTCTAAAAACAAAATTAGTCAATTATTTCATTTACTTAAGTTTGTTACGTCAGAACAAATTTCAATTGCTGTAATTATCATAATTACGATAATACCGTAATTATCGTAACCCTAATCCTTTTTCCATTTTGTCCAAACTGGGCAGTTTGGCGTGCCAAATCATCAGGTAATAACCATCAAAATTCTCCATGCGAAAACGCATTTCTATTCAAATGGAGATACAACAAATGCAAGTTTTTAAATACACCGCCCTGTCAGTAGTTATTTCCCTATCGTCCGCCGCTGCTTTTGCTGGTACAGGCACGGGAACTTCTCAAATCTCGGCAACCCCGCCAGCTTTGTCTGTGGCCGAAGTTCAGCCGTACACAATGACTTTGGAACGCAAGCCGGGAGCCGCTCCAACTGGCGGGTTCTCTTTAAAAAGTTGGGCGACTTATTTGGCGCAAAATCCGGAGGACACAGTACAGCCCGGCTGCTTAAAAGTGACAGGAGATATGGATAAATCGGTCGGGATTACCATCACCAACCTGTCAAACCCGACTGCGCCGGGTGGAGCAACTTTAAGCTTCTCTGGAACACCAAAAATTAACCTAACTACTTCAACTGTTGACTGCACAGATGCGATCTCCAAAACGAGTACAGGCGTCGGTATAAACGCGGCACCAGTTGCAGCAACTACTTCATCTTCTGGCGAGCTTTATATCGCCTGGTCGTATCGCCAACCCGCCACCGCCTCGTCAGGATTCATGCAGCTCAGTGCGTGGGAAGAAGGGGTCTTCACAGGAACCGTCGATCTTCAAATCGACTACCAGTAATCACTCGTGTAGGGACTGACCAAGTCAGTCCCTAGCATTTTGGAGGTTCCATGAGATTCCTTATTCCTTTTTTCCTGATCACAGTGCTGGCCGTCCCGGTTCAAGCCCTTCAGTTGCGGCAGCATGAAATCCAGATTTCGCCAGCTTCCACTGTCGAGATTCCAGTCTCCAACTTGCAGGACAATCCGATAGTTGTTCGCATTACACCACCTGAGGGCCTTCAGGTTTTCCCTCGCCGGACTAGGCTATTGCCTGGTGAGCGGCAGGTGATAAAAGTCCGACAGGTGGGGGAACTGCCGGACGATAGCTGGATGGCATTTTCTTATGCCGTACAAAACGAAGAAAAACAAGGCGTTCACTCAAGAATCACGCTGAGACTCCCGGTTAGGGAGGTGTCCCTATGAAGAAAGAACTTTCACATGTGAAAGTTTTTGTGCCCACGGTCTTGTTTGCCGCAGCTTTCACACTCACAGCTTCACCAACACGTGCGGATGACTACTTGATGAAGTTTGTCGTGAACGGACAAAACAAGGGGGAATACCTTGTTTCTCGTGAAGTAGATAGCGCCATTGCTGAGCCAGGGCTATGGCATGCTGCTGGTGTAAACACAAAAGAGCAACTTCCCTTGGAAAGGCTAAACAACCTTGGTCATGCCAAAATTGTTTGGTCAGAACAAACCATCTACTTTTACCCACGCAACAACGCAGCCAAAGCCAGAAAGGTCAAACCAGAGGTTACAATTGAGCCAAATGTATCCAATCTGGATGTAAAATCCTTTGACTACTTTCTCACCTATCAAAGCAAAGGTGATATTGCAGGTAACATCACGGGAACAGGTCGCGTCGCAAATCTCGATGTTGATGTTAGAGCAGGGTTAGGAGAGCAAGAATCATATTTCTCCAGCCAGTGGCACGACGAGGAGAACAGCAATGTCAAAGACATTGAAGTCGGTCGTGTTCAGCGCTACGGGCTGGATGGTTTCTCTCTCACGAATGAAAGTAGCCTTGCTACTGGATCATTTTCTAATGACCAAATTGAGCTTTATTGGCCTGTTGGAACACGGGTAGATGTATACCGTGACGGGACCTATTTACAATCCTTGGTTCTGGATAGTGAGCCGTTCTCTTACAAAATCGAACTGGATTACAGCAATAATCAATATAAATTTGACGCTGTATTGCCCGATGGCACAACGGACACCAAAACAGTAGAAAGAGCCATTTCGGGACGACTTGCACCCGTAGGAGGGCTCAACTATCAAGTGGCTCTAGGCAAGTCTCCAACCACTGATGAAAGCAAGTTAATTGGACGCTTGAGCTACGGGATGACCAGTGAATTGTCACTTTTCGCTGGTCAGGATGAGCAGGAAAGACAGTATTTTTCCGCTTTATATTCAAGTGATAACTTTTCATTTGAGCCTGCTTGGTATGGCAGTAGTGGATACGCTCTGAGCGGTTCTTGGCAGGATGACGATCTTTCGATCTTTGGACAACTAAGTGATTTAGACAACTATCAATTACGCTCTGTTAGTGTTTCATCACGCTCTCTGTTTCAACCAACTATTCAGTACTCTTCCCGCACGCACGACGGCTATGAAACTCAGGAAACGACGCTACGCACGTATCACAGCACGCGCATTGAGGCACTGAATACATCAATTTCTTTATCTCCATACTATTCGAATCGTTTAATCAATGGTGTCAGCTCCAATATCTTTGGAGGGCGGATGCTTGCTAGCATGGCAGAAGGTTGGCAGGTTTTGGCGTCTTATGAGCGTGAAAATAAAGATCTTGATAGTATTAGAAATATAGAACGTTTCAGTGGAGAGGTATCAAAACGATTCAGCCTGGGGCGGATCACCTACCGCTACACGGCAAGCAATTTTGGTCATGGATGGGAAGGCCAGCAACAAAGCTTGAGTGCTGATCTTTGGAACTGGAAATTTGCAACTGTGTCAGCTTCATTCAATCATTCGTCTGGTGGGGGTAACAACATTACTTTATCAATCAGTGGTAGCTTTGGCCGCACGGGATTCTCAAGAACTCCTCAGCGAAATCAAGCTCAGTTGGAGCTATCAACCTGTGAAGATTTAAACCTTAACGGCATCTGTGAACCATCTGAGCCAGAAGTTGAAGGCATTAAAGCAACAGTCGCTGGGCGGGAAGTAGTAACACCAGCCATCATTGGTTCACTCACACCTTATCAAAGTTACACCATTCAGGTAGGTAGCGGCTTTAACTTGTCCCCTCGTTACAAAGCAGTTGAATCAACAAGATTGATTAGAGGCGGAGTAAATAGGTTACGTTTACCGTTAACTGAAATTAGAGAAGTTGAAGGCCAGCTTGATCGAGATGGAATTCGAGTCGCTCTCGTTGACGCTGAAAAGGGAGATGTTCTAGCGGAACAAACCACTGAGTTTGGGGGATGGTATCTGTTTTATGCACCGGCTGGACGCAAAGTCAAGGTTGTTCAACAGGCGGATGCCCATCTCGCAAAAAACTTTCACATGTGAAAGTTTTATAGCACCTCGATTGAGTCGCCTGCTGTCCAAAAAGGGCAAATATAGAGGCGATGATGTTGGCATGATGCCTTTAAACTGAGCCTATCTATCAAATTGGAGGATAAATGATGGACAAGGTGAAAATCATACTATCTTTTGGTGATTACTCAGTTGAGGCTGGTGAAATTGAGTGCTACCCGACAGGGCAGAAGGTTGGCAATCACTATAAATTTATGGTTGAGGGGAAAGAAGTGTCGATCAGGAGTGAAGACTGGTTATCAATGCAGTTCCGTGACCATAAATGGCGCATGGATGCTTCGCTGGAGTCCATACAAAAGGCGTTCGCCAGACTAGAAAAGCCGATCTCGCTCGGTGGAGATGGAATGATCCCGGTGACCAGAGCAGGGAAGCCTGGAATTAAAAGTTGCAAAATAAAGATACAGGGTGTTTTTCATCATGCTGAACAGGATGAGATTGAGCCTGCTCATAGTCACACAGTCACTGTGCCCCTTAGCTGGCTGGAAGAGCGCGATGGGCGACTCTATATTGCCAGATGGAGAGCCAACAGGGTGCTGCACGAACGTGTGTTAAAGAGTTTAGCCTGGCCTAAACACATTGTGGGCGGAGTTTGGTTAGAGGCAGATAAAGTGTGGAATAAGGTTTTCAAACCGCTCGTTGATGCTATTCCATCAGTAAAAAAGGAAGCTGATAAATACCAAGCTGATCTAAAATCCCAGCAGAAGGATAGGCACAAACAAATAGTCGCAAGACTGAACCTCAGTTGTAGTTGCAGAACTTGCAGTGGTCAGTAACCGTTCCAACTTTCACATGTGAAAGTTTTCTAGCGCCCAAGGTGACCGATTTGTCCAAAATGGGCACTTTGGCGTGCCAACTATGACTAGGTTTTGAGTAAAAATAGCTCTGTGTTAAGCAACTTGGAGATTGGTCATGGCATATCATTTACATCTTGATTTTGAAAACAAAGAGTATTTTTTATCAGATGGCGCGTGGTCAACCAAAGAAACGATTCAGGGCCTTCTTCTGCCAATAGGTGCGTATCAACACGCCGATGAAAAAAGTGCGTGGAATGCCGTCGATGAACTTAAATCTTTGGTAGATGAGATTCTTGATAAGGTTGAGATTGAGTGGAACGACTGGATGACTCAAAAACCAACGATCATCTACAAGGAAGATGTTAAGTTGTTGATAAGAAAAATTAAAGAGGAATTTTATGTTAACTCATATCTCTCTTACCTAGACAATAAAAAAATTAGTGAGGGACATAAACAAGTCGCCCGTGGTGAGTTTTTTCCCAGGTTATCCCCTGCATGAGAGATGAAGGTGGATTTGCCTTCGATTGAATCATGCTAAGGCAGAAAAACTTTCACATGTGAAAGTTTTTGTCCCACTTCTTCGTCAGCCGTCTGATTTATCGTCAGCGGCTGACGCCTCAGCCTTCTCATCAATATCTTTTATAATTTCCTTTGCTTTTTCATGAGCTTGCTGAACAACCTCCAGTTTCTCATGCTCAATGATTTCATCTAATACTCTTGCCATAATGCTCTCCTTTTAAGTCCAAGCTATTATAAACGATAGATGTTAGATAACGAGAGGGATAACGGATGACGCCGTTGATCTGGGGAATCTTGGGATTATTTGCCTTCTTTACAATAGTCACTATAGGTAGTCTGTACCTTTACAGTAAGCGGGATAAGCACTGAGCTAAATAACGCTCAATGTGTCCGTATTGGGCAGTTTGAGAGTTCATCACTTGAAAAAATGAATGAGAAAATAGTCGCAAATATATTGGAGCCAAAGGATTAATAATTCTTTGCTCAAGCATTATGGATAACTAATATGGCGACCATTTTAAACGAAATGCTAACGGAGCAACAATTAATAGAGCTAACCGGCTATACGAAAGCAAGCGCCCAAATCAAGCAGCTAAAGTTACAAGGAATACATTATCACTTACGTAGTGACGGTAAGCCTGTAGTAACGTGGACGGCGGTAAACTACCCATTTACACATCGAGTGGTAGCAAATGACACTCTTCCTAATTTTGAGGCAATAAGCAATGGCTAAACGCAAACCAGAAGATGCATGGATGCCAAAAGGCGTATACCTGCATAAGGTTCGCGGTAAGCCTACAAGCTACATTATGAAGAACGGCAAGCGCACAATTACTTTATGCGCGGCATCTTCAACACGCGCAGAGGTTTGGACGGCATATGAGGCAGCTATTGAGAAATCACTGACCAAATACACATTCAAACGCATGGCTGACGAGTACCAGGCATCTGCAACATTCAAAGAATTAGCACCTCGCACTCAACGCGACCGCGAACGTGAGCTTGCGATGTTCAATAAGGTATTTGGGGAGATGGAGCCTGATACAATTAAACCCCATCATATTCGTCGTTACATGGATATACGAGGCAATACAAGCCGTACACAAGCCAACCATGAACTATCAGCGTGCAGCGTGGTATTCGGATGGGGTTATGAACGTGGACATTGCAAACACAACCCAGCTAAAGGCATTAAGAAGTTCAGAAACAAGTCACGAGATCGTTACATCACAGATCATGAATTCAAAGCACTCCTTGAATGCTGCGAACTTCGTCTAAGGCTAGCTTGCGAAATCAGTTATCTATGTGCTGCACGTCAAGCTGATGTTCTCTCACTGAAGTGGTCACAGATACTGGATGAAGGGATCTTTATTCAGCAAGGTAAAACGGGCAAGAAGCAGATCAAAGCATGGTCGCCGCGCCTGAAAAAACTCATGAATGAAGCAAAATCATTGCACGAAGGTGTAGCCAGCATCTTTGTGATCAACAAAACTGGTGGTGGCAAATTAACCTCTGATGGTTTGCGCAGCAGTTGGCGCCGTGCAATGGATAAGCTCGCCGTTACTCATCCTGACATTGAACGCACATTCACGTTCCACGATATCAAGGCAAAAGGTATATCAGACTTTGATGGAAACATTCACGACAAACAGCAATTTAGCGGACATAAGACCGTTGGACAGGTGAATGTCTACGACAGAAGAACAGAAGTGGTACCAACAATTGGCAGTGTTAAGAAGTGAATCATTATTCAAAATGCAGCTTAGACATTTCTAACAACTTTTCTAACACAAAGGAAAACGGCCCGCATATTGCTATGCAGGCCGTCTGGAATGTGGCAGGGGTGGCAGGACTCGAACCCGCAACCGTCGGTTTTGGAGACCGCTGTTCTACCAATTGGAACTACACCCCTGTGGAACGAGGGGCATTATGCAAAAAGCCTCCCTAAAGGTAAAGGACTTTTTGGTACAAACCCCGCTGATTGCAGCTTTTTCAGACAAAGCCATGGTATTGTGGGCATCCAAGAGTTTCTGTGGACAACACCTATCAGGTAAAGTTGCTGTAAACGCGAATTGTCCAAGTTCACCCAGCCAACGACTTTGAATATTTAACCCCAAAGATTCCCCATATAAGAACTCGACACTATTTTGCAAGCTACTTACAGTTTGGCCAATTTAACTTGACCATGACCGCCACACTTTAAAAACACTTCCTGATGGAAACGAATCTTCACATCCCGGGCCATCTTCCACTTGAGCGCGTGGATGTGTGGTTCCAAGACGAAGCCAGATTTGGCCAACAAAACCAAACAACAAGACTTTGGGCAAAACGGGGTAGCCGTCCCCCGTGTCGTCAAACAGCAGCAATTTGATTATGGGTATCTGTTTGGGGCGGTGTGCCCAAGTAGTGGTAAAACGGAAGCATTAATTACGCCGTTTGTTAATAAGGACATCATGCGCCAGCTCCTGGAACTGATCGCCAACCGAACTAAACCAGGACGACATGCTGTGGTGGTAATGGATGGTGCAGGGTGGCATACCAATGACATTGCAGTTGATATCCCCAACTTGT
>NZ_JBKORL010000112.1:0-3487 GCF_047314525.1 Shewanella sp. BJSY2023SW007
TGTAGTGGTCAAGTTAAATTGGCCACGGTTTTGTATTCAAGCCAGTATCTTCGCTCTGACTCGTTCGGTGTCAGCCCACCGTTATATTGATGCGGTCTAAGCTGACTGTAATACCCCGTCACGTATCGTGATATTTCAACCCGAGCCTCACTGATACTTCGGTAGCCGGTCATCGGTATCCATTCTGTTTTTAAGCTTCTGAAGAAACGCTCCATCGGACTATTGTCCCAGCAGTTTCCTCGTCTGCTCATGCTTTGCTTTATCTGATAACGCCAAAGCTGCTGTCGGAAGCCACGACTCGTATAGTGACTACCTTGATCGCTATGGAACATAAGGTGTTTCGGTTTGCCTCGCGCTTCAAAAGCCATCACTAAGGCTTTACTCGTTAGAGTACTATCAGGCGAATAGGATATGGCCCAACCTATCGGTTTACGGGCAAATAGATCCAGCACGACCGCCAGATAAGCCCAACCTTTGCAAGTCCACACATACGTGACATCGCCACACCACACTTGATTTGGCGCCGTCACTGCAAACTGACGAGCAAGATGGTTAGGGATAGCGACATGTTCTTTATCCGCCTTTTTGTAGCGGTGTTGGGGTATCTGGCAGCTCACTAATCCGAGTTTTCTCATCAACCCTGTCGCGCGATAACGCGTCAATGGTATACCCGCAGTTGTCACCATATTGGCGATGGTTCTTGCACCTGCAGAGCCGTTGCTGGCTTTATGGGCCCCTCGCACCAAGCTATGCAGTTTCACCTGCTCTGAGCTAATAATGCTGGGTCTACCTCGCCAATACTTATAGCTGCTGCGATGAATACCAAATACTGAACAAATAAGTTTTACACTATGGCTCTGCCTGAGTTTCTCGACTAGCGAGAACTGTTCAGTGAGTCTGACATCAAGAGAGCCGTAGCCTTTTTCAAAATAATGTTCTCTTCTTCGATGCGGCGAAGTTTCTTTTCTAACTCACGGATCCGCTGTTGCTCAGGCGTAAGTGGTGAGCCTTTGGGAGAATCGCCTTGCAGTTCCTGTTGGAGCTGTTTTACCCACTTTCGCATGGCTGAATTGCTGACTCCCATTGCGATTGCAGCCTCTGCCACACTGTAGCCTTGCTTTGTTACTAGCTGAGCAGCCTCTAGCTTAAACTCAGCGCTGAATGTCGGTCTTGTGTTCTTCATATCTGCCACCCATTTGCGAAAAGTGAGTCTATCACTTCGTCTATTTAGATGGCCAAATTCACTATGCCACTACACGAGTTCCCAGATAACTGAAATCCAAAGACAATACCGAATGGCCTGGATGCTCTATGCACTGTTGCATATTCTCTGGTTGCGATTACACCTAAATCTCTTGGTGCTAGCTTCTTGAAAGATGTAATTTTTCCAGCGGCGTCGTCAAATTCGGCTTTGGAAAGAGAAGACTTAACTTCAATTATTCCATATACACCCTCAATGGGAAGTATCGAGGTTTTTCCAGCATATAGGACAGGGCAATTTACTGCGTCATAAATTATGATATCGATGGCATGTGAACGTGAGCCTTCTTTTGTAATTACTTCACCTTTAGTCACACCATACCTTTTTGGTAAGTGATTTTTAAGGAAGTCCATCAGAAACTCTTCTCTATTTTCACCTTTGTCTCCGCTATGATTTATAAAGCCGGATTCTTTGAATCTAGCTAACATAGTGGTTTCTATCGAAGAAAATAATTCATTCAAATCCATGCGATGATCTCATCGAAATTTAACATTTTATTAGTGCGCATGCGCGTTTACCTCGTTGGACCAGTGAAAACGCGCACAGTTAACTATTTGTATGTAATGAACTTATCAGCATTTTGCTAAATTCACCATCTGAAAAAACGCGCATGCGCGTTTCCCAAACCTATTATCTAACCTAAGGTTTTTTGTAATTACATGATTTTAATCATATTTATTTATCTTGAAATGTGAAAACGCGCACGAAGTTGGGACAAAAATCGTTATGATTGCAATATGACTGTATGCCCGTCCATCGTTTAGGCTTTTCAACGAAAGACAACATTTGAGTGAAATGAATGAAAATTTGTAGGCGAGAAAGTCTGCGTTTGACTTCGCCACAGACAACGACTCAACTCGTTTGGGGGCAAAAGTGTGTTTTGGATTTTAGCAAAAAGAGTCAGTACTGCTTACTCTGACTCGATATTGAGGTAGCGTTACTTGGTCGAGGATTTGCTCGGCTTTAAGCCCGGAGTGTTTCTTGGAGTTTTTTTGTTGTCACGTCGACGTTGATCTGGTTTACCGGTCGACTTGGCTATTGGTTTTGGCCCTGGTTTCAAACCCATGATTTCATCCTTGTTTATGATGAGGTTATTCCTCGCTGTATACTATTTGGTCAATGCTAATGGTTTTCAAGATGTGTATAAAAAATAATCTAAAAATACGCTTAAGGTTCCTTGGTGGTAACTCATGTTTTGATACGCTATCTAAAATGTACAACGACAAGTTGGAGATACAAGGTGGCTAGAGTTACATCGGGACCGCGAATGCTTACTACCGAAGAGAAACAAGAGCTTCGTCGTGATATAGCAGAATCCTCCGCCTGGGCCAAAGCTGAACTAAAACGTCGACGAGACGTAAAAAATCAAAAAAATTCTGAGCATGGTATCGATAAGGGCCACTTTTCTAACTAGCTGTTATATAGAATTATTTTCTTCTCATTGATCTTCGAGTGGGAAGTGTAGTGCAAGTTAGGACTTACGCGACAACGCAGTCAGAGCAAGAAAAATGGTTCTTGACTGTATCTCATTTGAGATACCTGATAAAAGTCAAGCTAACAGTAGGAGATATAATATAACGATGGTCGCTCAAACATCCATTCTACACATATGTGTAGACGACATAATCCCGGCTTGTCTGTCTTGGATGCTGTACGTATCTTTTTAACCCGCGTATCCAAAGAAGGTGGCTTGTCCGCCTGTTTGACCATTGATCCGGAAGCACACGACAAATGGTTCCGGGCCCAAGTACGCGAAGCCCTGGCCGACACTCAACCGGGCGTACCTCATCGGCAGATTATGGATGAGGTGCAAGCCTTGATCGATAGGAAGTGCCAGTCCTGAACTTGAATGGTCGAAACAAGCCCGCGCCGATTTGCTAGCGATTGTTGATTACATCTCGGACGACAACCCGGGGTGTTAGTATTAAGCTTTAGCCGATTTGTACCATACAAGTCCCTGAGGGATGAATAGATCAACAACCGGCTGCTCCATTCCGGCGTGGATCCCCAAGTTGGTCAGCGCCACAGCAAACTCGGCATAGTGACCACGAGTCGTGCCGCTTTCTTCGCCGTAACGGGCGCCATGGTGCCAAATAGCCAAGTTGCGTTTAATCCCATCTTCAAAGCTCAGCGCATCTTTGTGAATGATCCCCCACAGCGCCAGATGTAGGGTAAAGTAATTGCTGCGGAAGGTAATTTTTTTGCTGGGCTTGGCGGTGTATTCGT
>NZ_JBKORL010000113.1:0-274 GCF_047314525.1 Shewanella sp. BJSY2023SW007
CAATATGAAGTGGTACGCTCTTTAGGAAAACACGACCAACTGGTGCGGTTAACCACCACGCCTCAAGCCAGAAAGAAGTGGCCTATGCTGCCTGACAATATTGAAGCTCGCTTACTGACGAAGACGATAAAAGGTAAGTCGGTTTCCATTTTGACGTCATTAACGGACCCATTGCGTTATCCGGGGGCAGAGATAGCGGATTTATATGCCCATCGATGGGAGATAGAAGTGGGCTATCGGGAGATGAAGCAGCATCTTCTGGAGAGTCGCTTTA
>NZ_JBKORL010000113.1:291-30007 GCF_047314525.1 Shewanella sp. BJSY2023SW007
CCAGAGCTGGTTATCCAAGAATTGTGGGGGGTACTGTTGGCCTATAACCTCATCAGATACAAGATGGTGTTGATGGCTAAAAGCTTACCGTCGTTACATCCGAACCAATTAAGCTTTAGAGATGCGTCGAGTTATATCATTTTTAAACTGACTCAGCTGTCATCTCAAACGCCTGGGAATGTCCCGAGAGATGTCTTGGACATAGTGCGTAATGCGAGGCAGTTCAAGCTTGATGGGAAACGGGATAGAGCCTATCCACGTGCGTTAAAAATGAGTAAAAACAAGTATCCCATTAAGCCTAAGAAAAATGCCGTTCACACTAAGTGAACGGCATTATGCTTTGTGCCATCTCTTTCATAAGAGATGCTTTAGCGGGGACGCAGTGCTTCACCTTGCGAGGAAGTGTTGCGACTGGCTTTTCTGGGGTGATTATGGGCTAATACTTCGTATTTGGGGCCCCCAAATACGAAGTATCTGCAGAGATGGATGTTTATTGGTTATGCAGTCACATATCAACATGCTTGAGCAAAATGTATGCCGCTAATCCTCTTTGGAAGATGAGCCTGAAGGTCTCAGGCGCGTGGCAAATGGATGACGACCTCGAGTCCACCTTGAACGCGATTGCTTGCCAGAATATGGCCGCCGTGGGCTTGTACTGCGGCATCGGCAATGGCCAGCCCCAGACCCCAACCGCCACTCTCTCTTTCTCTGGCTGAATGTGGTCGATAGAAGGGCTTGAAAATAGCCTCCAACTCAGATTCCTCAATACCCGGGCCGTCGTCAGTAATGCTTATCTCTACCCATGGCCCCTTGGTCTCGGCGCAGATATTTACCTGGGTATGGCAGTAGCGGATAGCGTTGCGTAGCAGGTTTTCAATCGCCCGCGACAGCGGCCTTGGGTAGATGGGCAACTCCAGTTCTTCCGGTATCAGGATGCAGAGCTCTTTTTGTTGCTGTTCGGCTTCAAATTCGGCATCGTCCAGTACCTGGCTCAATGATTCGGCCAAGCCTACTTTCAGTTTGTTGTCCTGTGCCTTGAGTTTCACCCGGGAAAGTTCCAGCAGCTCGGCAATCATTTTTTCCAGTTGGTCGGCCTCATAGGCGATACGTTCGGCTTCATCTCCGGCCATACCCTTCTTGCGCGCCAGAGCCAGTGCCAATTGCAGTCTGGTCAACGGAGTTCGCAGCTCATGGGAGATGTCGCTTATCAGTCGCTGCTGATTATTGACCATGGTTTCGATGGCGGCCGCCATGCTGTTAAAGGCCTGGGCCAGTTCGCCGATTTCGTCGTGGCGTCCGGCTGTGGCATCGTCGACCCGGCTGTTCAATTGTCCCAGCGCCAGGGCGTTGGCACTCTGTTTCAACGAACGCAGCGGCTTGCCCAGGTGCCAGGCCAACAAACCACAGAGCAACCCTGAAAGCAGAATCGCCAGCGACAATGTCAGTAACTTGTGTTCAATAAAGAAAAAGAACCAGGGCATGGGGTGGTGATCCGGCAACCGGCCATAAAGGGCGTAGGGGGTGCCGTTAACCTTAAAATCGAATGGGCCGAATATCAGTTCATCGCGAAACTGGTGTGAAATCGGCGCGTTGGCTTCCTCTGCCATCAACATAAAGCGGCGCATGCCTTTGGATACTCTATGAGTGTTGATTATCTGTCCCTGCTCATTGACCAGATAGATGCGAATTGGCTTGCCTTCCATGCTGCGTCTGCGCTCCCAATGGTGCAGAAAGCGGCCATTCAACTTGGCCGGTTCCTGTTGCAGCTCATCGGCGACCTGAGACAAGACCTCCCGCAGTTTAGGCGGCATTGGGGCTCTGTCATGGTTTTGCTGCAGCAGTGGCAGCATGCCAACAGCAAGAATGATCAGGCTGCTGCAGAGCCAAAAGCCCAGCAGCAGTTTGATAAAGAGGCGATTGGGCAGGGAAAATGACTTCATCAGGGGATCCAGATATAGCCTTTGCCACGTATGGTCTTGACCCTGGGACGACCATCGCTGCGTTCCGGCAGTTTCTTGCGCAGGTTGGAAAGATGCATGTCCAGGCTGCGATCAAAGGGCATCAACTTTTTGCCCAGCACGGTTTCGCTCAGCTCATCTTTACTTATTAGTTCGCCGGCCTGATTGGCCAGGGTGTAGAGCAGGCTGAACTCAGTACCGGTCAGCAACAGTAACTGTTCATTGCAATAGGCTTCCTGACGGGCAGAGTCCAGGCTGAGATCGCCTATGGTTTGAATACCGCTTTGGGGAATGTCCTGCGGGGTGATATTGGCACGGCGTATGATGGCGCGGATCCTGGCTACCAGTTCCCTGTCATTGAAAGGCTTGGGCAGATAGTCGTCTGCGCCTATCTCCAGGCCAACCACTCTGTCTATTTCATCGCCGCGGGCAGTGAGCATAAGCACGGGGGTTTGTTTCTTGCCACGCAGTTCCCTGAGCACTTCGAAGCCGTTGAGCTTGGGCAGCATCACATCCAATAGGATCAGGTCGTAATCATTGGCAATCGCCAGTTCCAGGCCGCTCTGACCATCATGGGCCAGTGTCAGCTCAAAGCCTTCCAGCTCCAGCAATTGCCCCAAGAGTTCTGCCAGGCCCAGGTCATCGTCTATCAATAAAATCCGGCTCATTTATACGCCTCACACAATTTCTCTCTGCCGAGTATACCCGCTTTTGAGTCAACTGCAGTTTAGCTGTGTAAGTCTGGGTAAAGATACGCTTCTTCAACCCGGATGACCAAGCTTTACAGTGCTTTACTCAGTTTGAACCCACACTTACACATAGAGGACTAGACTGGAAGACGTCAAATACTTCCCGACCGAGAACGAGGATATCCATATGAAGACTTCAATCAAAGCAAGTTTGCTGGCCCTGATTGCCGGCACCACTCTGATGGCTGGCGCGGCACAAGCCGGTAACGGCTACGGCGATTGCCCACACCGTGACGGCGACCGTGGTTATCATCACATGAAGGGCGAGCGCGGCTATCACCACCACATGAAAGGCGGTAAGGGCCATTTTGGCATGTATGGCCTGCGAGGTCTGGATCTGACCGACGCCCAGAAAACAGAGATCCAGGCGTTGATGGAACAACATAGAAGCAGCATGTCACGTCCTGACAAGGAAACCCGTGCAGCGCACAGAGCCGAAATGCAGGCACTGATGACCTCAGGCAACTTCGATGAAGCCAAGGCCAAGAAATTGATTGAACAGCGCCAACAAGTACGTGAGCAGCATATGTTGGATCGCATGAAGTTACACAATCAAATTTATAATTTGCTGACACCTGAACAGCAAGCGAAATTCAAAGAAGGTCCTTACCGTTGTGGTGATTGTTTCGGGCCAGCGGCAAATTAAATCTGCTACTATGGGCTCAGTGACTCCCGACCGCTGAGCCCTTGAATGACACCGACTTCCCGCTACGAGTTTTGGGTTAAATTGGCGAGCCGCGCCGCTGTGGCGACCGCGATTACCTTGATCCTGATAAAACTGGCTGCCTGGCTTTGGTCCGGGTCTGCCAGTATGTTGGCTTCCCTGACCGACTCCTTTGCCGATGCCCTGGCTTCCATAGTTAACTTTATTGCCATTCGCTATGCCTTGGTGCCTGCCGATCAGGAGCACAGGTATGGTCACGGTAAGGCTGAGCCGCTGGCGTCTTTGGCGCAATCGGCCTTTATTATGGGGACGGCATTCCTGCTGCTGTTTCACGGCGGTGAGCGCCTGGTCAATCCTATGCCTTTGACCCATGCCACTCTAGGTATTGTGGTATCCATCATCGCTATGGTGCTGACCTTGGCCTTGGTATTACTGCAAAAACGGGCCTTGGCGGCCACCAAGAGCACAGTGGTCGAAGCCGATGCGCTGCACTATAAGTCAGATCTGTTTCTCAACGGCGCCGTGTTGTTGGCGCTGGTCTTGGCGCAATATGGCTGGTGGTGGGCCGATGGTCTGTTCGCGGTATTGATCGCCCTCTACATAGGGCAACAGGCCTGGTCGCTGGGGTATCGCTCGATTCAGGCCTTGCTCGATAGGGAACTGGATGATGAAACCCGACTGCGCATTCGGCAATTGGCTGAGCAGGATACTCAAGTGCGTGGTATTCATGACCTGCGTACCCGTCAGGCGGGCAAGACCACCTTTATTCAACTGCATCTGGAGCTGGACAAAGAGCTGAGCCTGCAACAGGCCCACGATATTGCCGTGGCCACAGGCGAGCGGATCCGCGCCGACTTTGACCATGCCGAGGTGATTATTCACCAGGATCCCGTGTAGCGGGCACTGTCATGGCATGGATGCAACAACAGAGATTGAATCTCGAAGGGAGTGAACTGCACTGTCGGTATTATCCATTAAGCAGTCGCCTGGAACTGGAATGGCTGGGGCAACGGTGCTTTTGTCAGCGCCTCTATGGTTTGCCAAGACGGCAAACCATAGTCTTGAATGGTCAAGACTACCGACTGGAGATCATTCCTTTACCGCTTTGGCGCGCCGAGTTGATTGCAGCCAATGGTTCCAGTTGGCCACTCTTGCCTGAGCGCAGACGCAGGGGACTGATCCGTTGGGGCTATTCCCTGAGTTTGGCGGCACTGCGCCTGGGCGCCAAAATCCTCTCTTAATAGCCTGCACCCTTGGGCTTATTTGGGTCATGTCCCCATCTTTATGAGGTTTCAGTCCATTGCCAGCTCTTTAAGCTTGCGGGTCAGGGTGTTGCGGCCCCATCCCAGGCGTTTGGCGGCTTCCTGTTTGTGGCCTTGGGTATGCTCCAGCGCGGTTTCCAGCAAGATGCGCTCAAACGCGGGTTGGATTTCGGTCAACAGATCGCTCTCGCCCTGTGACAGGCGCATATCCAGCCACAATTTCAGGGCGTTTTGCCAATCCTGGGACGGGCCGGCACTGCCTTGAGGTGCCTTAGGCTCCTTGAACAGCTCAGGCGGCAGATCCTGAGGGATAATTTCCTGGCCCGAGGCCATCACGGTCAACCAGCGGCAGGTATTTTCCAACTGACGCACGTTGCCGGGCCAGGGCAGTTGCTGCAGCTTGGCGGCGGTTTCCGGGGTGAGTATTTTGGCCTCTACCCCAATCTCTTTGGCGGCACTGGCTAGGAAATGGCGCGCCAGCTGCGGAATATCTTCCCGCCGCTGCGACAGCGGGGGCAGATGAACTCGAATCACATTCAGGCGGTGGAACAAGTCTTCCCTAAAGCCCCCCTTGAGTACCAGTTGTTCCAGGTTCTGGTGGGTTGCGGCAATGATCCGGACATCGACCTGCACCGGAGAGTGGCCACCGACCCGATAGAATTGACCATCGGCCAGCACCCGCAGCAGCCGGGTCTGTACGTCCAGCGGCATATCGCCTATCTCATCGAGAAACAGGGTGCCGCCATTGGCCTGTTCAAACCGGCCCTGACGCACATTGGCGGCGCCTGTGAAGGCGCCTTTCTCGTGGCCGAACAGTTCGGATTCGATCAGCTCCTTGGGGATGGCCGCCATATTGAGGGCGATAAAGGGTTTGTCTTTGCGTGGACTGTGTTTGTGCAGCGCCCCGGCAACCAACTCTTTACCCGTACCGGACTGGCCGTTGATCAGCACACTGATAGATGAGCGCGACAAACGGCCTATGGCGCGAAACACCTCCTGCATTGCGGGGGCTTCGCCTATGATCTCCGGTGCCTTGACCTGAGGCTCGGCCGCTGCAGGAACCTGCTCTGTGGCATGGTTGAGCGCCCGCTCCACCAGGGCAATCGCTTCATCTATGTCGAAGGGCTTGGGCAGATACTCGAACGCCCCGGCCTGATAGGCGCTGACGGCACTGTCGAGATCGGAATGGGCCGTCATTATGATCACCGGGATATGGGGATAATGCAGGCCGATACGTTCCAGTAGGGTCAGGCCATCGGTCCCCGGCATGCGGATATCCGAGACTATGACCTTGGGCTGGGAGATTTCCAGCGCCTGCCACAGTGACTCGGCGGCGGCAAAGCTGGCACAGCTGAGTTTGGCGCCTTGCAGTGCCCGTTCCAGCACCCAACGAATTGAACTGTCATCATCGAGGATCCAAACCTGTTCACTCATATTGTTTCCTCTCTTGTTAGCCGTTGTGGTTGTTGATCGGCAATGTCAGGCTGAACTCTGTGTGTCCCGGGGCCGAATCGCAGTCGATACGGCCGCCGTGGAGCCTGGCAATATTGTGGGCGATGGATAGCCCCAGGCCGTTGCCGTCCTTGCGGCCTGTGACCATGGGGTAAAACAGGGTATCCACCAGTTCCGGGGCGATACCCGGGCCGTTGTCTATGATTGACAGCACCAGTACCAACTTGTGTCTCTGGTTACCTATGGTGACCTGATGGGCGGTGCGGGTGCGGATCATGATATCGCCGCCCTGATGCTCCAAGGCTTGTACTGCATTTTGCACTATGTTGAGGATTGCCTGTTGCAGTTGATCTTCATCCATAGGCAAGTCCGGAATCGAGGGGTCGTAATCCTGGCGCAGATGTATCTGTTGCGGCAGGGTCACACTCACCAGACTGATCACCTTTTGCAGCACCAGATGGATATTCTGCAGCTTGTGCTGCGATGGTTTCTGCGGCCCCAGCAATCGGTCGACCAGGGCGCGCAACCTGTCGGCCTGCTCTATGATGAGTGTGGTGAACTCCTTGAGCTGCGGCTCATTAAGTTCACGTGACAACAGCTGCGCCGCGCCGCGCAGGCCCCCCAGCGGATTTTTGATCTCATGAGCCAGGTTGCGCACCAGATATTGAGCCGCCTGCTGCTGGGCATCCAGAGTCAACTGCTGGTGAATGCGCCGCTGCTGATCCACCTGTCTGAGTTCCAACAGGCTCAAGGGTTTGAGCTGTTCTCCCTGCTCCAGAGGGATCAGTGTCATATCCACAGTGTGATGCTGCCCATCCAGGCTGATGAGCTGGGCGGTATTGACCGTCAACCCCTGACGTTCCAGCACCGCGCTTTGTAGTACTCTGGGTTCAACTCCTATGGCATGCAGATGCTCTGTCAGTACCTGCTCCTGTAATCTGTGACTGGAGACGCCCAGCAACTGCTCGGCAGCGGCGTTGGCATAGCTGGGAAGCAGGTCACTGTCGATGACCAGAACGGCAGTTGCCAGATGATTGAGCAGGATATTTGTGTCCATTGAGTTTCCCATAGCAGGATTGCACCATAATGGTGCACCAATTCGGTGCAGGCCGCAAGCCAACAACTCTGTGGACTAACTCGAAAAGCAAAGTAGCTAATTTATTGAAATAACTTTAGTTACTTGGCTTTGGGCCTTTCCCGGGTGCCGGGAAGGCGGGTTGCATCAGTCCGGCTTGGTGCAGAAAAATGGTTATGGGACTACTGGATGCAAGGACTTTGCCGTTTTGTTGCACCGCCTTGAGTTGCAGCGTGTGTTCGCCGCGGTCGATGTCCTTGAGCTGGAAGAGATTGCTGCGCTGAGCGTCGCTGGAGGAGATGCCATCTATGTAGAGTTGCAGAAAATGACCCGATGCCAGCTCCGGCTCTACTTCTACCTGAACCTGAAAATCACCGGCGTTATTGCGAATGGTTTCCTCATGCTGTGGTGAAAGTATCTTCAGCGCATAACCGACCTGTTCCACTGTTATGGGATCGGGCAGAGGTTTAGGTGTTTCCAGGCTTATCTGATTCTGGGTCTTGTCGGTGAATTCCACTGCCTGGGCTTGGGGGGTGGGTTCATCGCTGTAATGCACCTTGCCATCTTTATCGACCCACTTATAGACAGTCGCCTGGGCAACCAGCGACAGCAGTGCCAGGCTGATTATCATCAGAGTGCGCATAAAGACTTCCCTTGTTATGCAGTTGTGAACTTGTTTCAGATTAGCCTGTTTATTGACAAAAATCACTGCCTTTAAAGGCTGGCCTGAAAAACCTGTCGGCTCAGCTCGAGGTCGACCCGGCCGTCTTCTCCCAGTTGGGTCAGGCCCTGGCGTTCAAGGTTTTCCAGCAGCGGCGCTATGGCCTCATGGCCTATGCCATAGTCACTGAGGTGAGTCCTGATTCCCATGGATTCAAAGAACAGCCGGGTTTGCTCTATGGCTGCATCTATGCGTTGCTCCTCGCTGCCGTCGCTGAGTTGCCAAACCCGCTCGGCATACTGCAGCAGCTTGGCGTGTTTGGCGGTCTTTCTCAGGCGCAGCATGGCCGGCAGCAGTATGGCGAGGGTCACGGCATGATCCAGGCCGTGGCGCACCGTCAGTTCGTGACCCAGTTTATGGGTCGACCAGTCTTGCGGAACACCTGTGCCGATCAGGCCGTTGAGCGCCATGGTGGCGCTGAACATGATATTGGCGCGCACCCGATAGTTTTCGGGCTCTGCCAGCGCCTTGGGGCCTTCCTCTATCAGAGTGAGCAGCAGGCCTTCGGCAAACCTGTCCTGCACCTTGGCATCGACCGGGTAAGTCAGGTACTGCTCGGTCACGTGCACAAAGGCATCCACCACACCGTTGGCAATCTGTGGTTGCGGCAGGCTGAAACTCAGTTGTGGCGCCAGTACAGAGAAGCGGGGAAACACCGAGGGATGACGAAAGGAGCGCTTGAGACCAAGAGCGCTATTGCTGATCACCGCGCAGTTATTCATCTCTGAGCCGGTGGCCGGCAGGGTCAGCACAGTACCGAGCGGCAGGGCTTGGTCAATGTGGCGACCGTCGGTTTCCAGTATCTCCCAGGGCTCTCCCTGATAGGGCGCTGCGGCGGCAATAAACTTGCCCGCATCTATGATGGAACCGCCGCCGATGGCGAGAATAAAGTCCAGCTTTTGTTGCCTTATCTGCTCTACTGCCTGCAATAGCTGGTGGTAGTCGGGGTTGGGGCTAATGCCGCCGAACTCGGCGCAGATGCGTTGACCCAATACCTGGCTGACCTGGGTCAGGGTGCCATTGCGTTTGGCGCTTTGACCGCCGTAGAGCAAGAGTACTCTGGCATCCTTGGGCACCAGAGTGTCCAGCTGCTCCAGGCTGCTACGGCCAAAGAGCAGGCGGGTTGGATTGTAAAATTCAAAATCGTACATCTTGGACTCCTGTCAGCCGTGAGTATTGCCACCCAGGGCGTAGGGGCGTTGCCAGTCGAGCCAGGCATAGAGATGGGCGATATCTTGCATTACCCAAGTGGGAATCGCTTCAGCTTGTCTTGCTGAAAGCTGCGCTGGCTCATCTGTTGAATCGGGTACTGGCCCGGACTCGGATTGATGCATCTCTGTTGCCAAGAAGCGCTGGCGAAACAGCTGGGGCCAAGCTGCCAACTGTGCCTCTGCCTGGTGCAGTGGCGGCTTTTGCTGCTGGCGCGCCACCAACACCAGGGTGCAGTGCAGCGTCAGCCCAAGCCAGAGAAAACTCTGCCAGTCCTGCAGCTCCCGCTGGCCTGTGTTGGGCTCGAGCTTCAAAAAGCCGACTTCTTGCCCCAGTTGCCTCAGCGCCGCATGGGACTGCCAGCGCAGGGCGTTGTCGGCTTTACCTGCATTGATACTGGCAAGCCAAGCCCGCTCCAGCTCGATAAAGTGGCACACATAGCTGTCGAGCCAGCGCCGGGTCCAGCTGGGAATAAACAGATGCATCGCCAGAAATGCCATCAGGGCGCCGGTAAAGGTGTCCAGCGCCCGGTAGAAGGCGATATAGGGATCGCTTGGCAACAACAGGGTGATGGCAAAAACCATCAGCATGGTGAGCCAGAACACATGAATCTCATATCTGGCCTTGTAGAAGGTGGCAAAGGCCAGAAAGGCACTCAGGCAGGTGGCCGGTAATAACCAGCTACCGGCGCCCAGATACCAGATAAGCCCCAGTGCCAACACAGAGCCGAGCACAGTGCCATAGAAGCGGCTCCAGATCCTGGCCTGCAACTGCCCGAGCGGTGCCACCATCAGCACTATGTAGGCGGTGAGCGTCACCCAATAACCCTGCGGCAGTTGCAGCAGTTCTACCACGGCCTGACAACACAGCAGAGTGAACAGAATTCTCAGGCCGTGATGCCATTCCCGCGAGTGTTTCACCAAGGCCTTGCGCCATTGACTGCGAACGCTTTGGGCATCGGAAGGCCAGATAAGCCCCAGGCGCTCACGCCAGTCGGCTGCCAGCGGCCTTTGAGGATCCAGCGCCAAGGTTAGGCGGTTGGCGGCATCCAACAGCAGAGGTTGCGGCTTGTCTCCCAAGGGCAGTGGCGTTGGCTCTGTGCCTTGCTCCCTATGGGTCTTGAGTTCGCTGGCAAAATTGGCCAAATACTGTTTTAGCGCCGGGTTGCTGCTAGGACTCTGCTGCAGGCGACCTATGCTCTCCAGGGTTTCTATCAGGATAAGATTCGACTCCAGCTGCCAAGCGATGTGTTGTACCTCGGCTTTATCCGGCATTTCCAGCAGCCAATGGGCCAGCACGGCGATGGCATCATCGAGCTGTTCCCGCAAGGCCAGACGCTGGCCGACATTGGCGGCGTCCGAGTGGCTGAGTATATTGCACCAGAAGCCGAATTTGCGCTGCACACTGGCCAGCAGCTGTTCGCCCTGACGTATCGCCATCCAGGGCCCGGCGATGACGGCGCTGATGACAGCCAACCAGCTGCCGAACAGGCTGGAGAGCAACAACATCTCCCAGTCGGTACCCGACTCCAGCAGATGCAGGCCGCAGATCAGGCAAAAGCCGGCGTTGTAGGTCAGCAGCTGAATGTACTTTCTTTGGTTGGAACTGAGGCCATATAACAGGCCTATAGCGCCGAGTACGCTGATCCCCAGCCAAGGGTGGATCAGGCTCAGCAAGGCCAGGGCGCTGCTGATACAGCAAAGGAGTGCCGACTTGCTCAACAGCCCGGCACGTTTGGGATAAGCCAGGTTGCGGCCTTGGACGCCGACCAGCCAGGCACAGATCAGGGCGTTGACGCCGCTGGCACTGTCACCGAGAAACGAAAATAGCAACAGGCCCGCCATCATGGGCAGCCCTATGCGTAAGCCTTCGGGAAGATCGGCACGATCAGGCAGCCATTGCAGCAGGCGCTGGAATAGATTGGATAGATTCACTTTATGTTGCTTAGACAGCAGAATGGCACAAGAGGGACGCCATTCTACCTCATTTGAGTCTGCTTGAGTGCCGGGCGGTTAACAATTTTCCACCCGGCAAATCGATTCAGTGGGCCAACAGGGCGAAGTGCTGACTGTGGCGCTTGGGATCAAAGCGCCAGGCAATGGCCAGCATGCCCAGAGACACAGCCGCGAGCAGCAACCAGGAAAGCGTGAAGCTGCTGGAGCTGTCCTTGAGATAACCCGCCAGCAGAGGCGACAGGGATGCCAGCAGGTAACCTATCCCCTGAACAAAGGCGGTCAGTTGTCCCGCCTGGCTGTAGTCGTCCAGGTGGTCCAAAGTGACAATCAGACTCAAGGGGAAGAGGCCACCAATGCCTATTCCCAGCAGCGCAGCCCATAACCAGGGCTGGGCCAGAGGCATCAAAGCCAGCCCGATAAAACCGCCAATCGTAGACAGGAGCAGCAGCAATAGCAGTGGCCTTCTGTCATGGCTGCGGGCCGCAAGCGTCGGCAGCAACAGGCCTGCGACCACTTCCATCAGCGTCAGAAACGCCAGCAATAGCCCTGCCTGAGTGGCTTGCCAGCCCAAGTCAATGAAGAAGGGCGCCAACCAAGCGAGCACACAGGTATAGGATGCTGTGCTCAGGCCAAAGAAAAGCCCCAGCAGCCAGGCCCTGGGAATGCGGCTAAAGCTGCCTATGCCCACATTTGGGCTAACTCCCGGTTTTCCTGAAGTCTTCTTTGCTGCTGCCTTGTTGAAGCCCAGGGGTTGCAGGCCGTGTTTGCCCCAGAACCAAAATAGCATCGCCGGCAGACTCAACAGAGCCCAGAAGGCCAGCGCCGACTGCCAATGACCAAACCTGTGTTCAAGCCAAGGGCTAATGGCTGCAGCCAGGGCCGCTCCACCCATGATGGCGGTTACGTAAATCCCCATATAACGCTCAATATGCTGGCTATAGCTGCGCTTGATCATTCCGGGCAGCAGTGCCTGAATAAGGGCGATACCTAAGCCGGCAATGATTGCGGTCAGTAGTAGCTGCAGGCCGCTGGCGGCCCAGAGCCGAGCCAGGTTGGCCAAACCAATAAGTAGCAGCGACAGTAGCAGGGTTTGGCGCTCTCCCAGTCTGGCGGCCAGCTTGGCACCGATAAACATAGCGACTCCCATGGTCATTACGGGCAGCATGGTCAGCAGTGCCAAGGAACTGTAACTGAGGGGCAAGGAAGCCCGGATAGCCTCCAGCAGTGGGCCTATGGCCGCCATACTGGGACGCAGGTTGAGGCCGAGAATAATTAAGGTCAGGATCAGCCACACAGGCTGCCATTTTGATGAGCTCATAGTCCATTTCCTTATTTTGCCAAATTCAGTTAAGCCGAACCCTTGGCCCCTTTTTCAGGGGCCAAACAAGGTTCTTATGTCAGGTGAGTGTCAGCGCCGGCTGGGGCGCAAGCGATACCAGATAGCCGGGACAGGAAGTTTCATCAGCAACAGCGATGACATGATCAGGCCGATCCCCAGCCATTGATAGCTGTCCAGCTGTTCGCCGACCAAAAACACCCCGAGCGAGACGGCCACCACAGGGTTGATCAAGGCCATCATGCCCATGATTTGCGGTCCCAGATGTTTGATGGACCAGATCCAGGCCCAGTAGCTCAGCGCCGTGCTGAAGATGGCCAGCCAAGCGATGGCGGGCCAGGTCTTGGGCTCGGGCAGTGTGGGAGCCCCGGCCACTGTCCAGGCCAGCGGGATTAGCATCAAGCCACCGAGCAACAGCTGCCAGGCGGTCAATACCAGAAGATCGCCGGTTTGCCAGCGTTGCATCCAGCGGGATGATTGGGCTACCAACAGAGTGGCACTCAGGGCGCAGAGCACACCAATCAGATCCAGATTGGCCGAAGGATTGAGCAATAACATCACTCCACTCAGTCCCAGCAGTGCCAGCAAGGTCCACTTCAGTGCCGGCCTTTGGTCATCGAGCAGCCAGGCCAGCAGTAGAAACATCAGTGGCAGTGTGGCCCCTAGTGTGCCGGCCACGGCGCCGGGAAGGCGGTAGGCGCCCATAAACAGCAGGGCGAAGAAAGCGCCGATATTACAAAATGCCAGCAAGAGTATTTTGCTCCAAGCGAGCGAAGGCAGTTTGGGGCGCAGCAGCAATAACAGGATCCCGGCCGGTAGTGCGCGCCAGACGGCGACCCAGAAAGGGGACATATCCTGTAGGTACAGGCTGACCAGGGCATAGGTGGTTCCCCAGAAGACGGGAGCGAGGAGTGCAATTAGGTAGGGCATCTTCTTTTCTTAAAGTATCTTGATGTGAAGATATTTTAAAGTTCAGTGCCTGGATAAGCAAGCCGCATTTGAAAAAGAGCTTTATTATCTTTGGATGATAAATCCAACTGATTGAATATTATGTCAATCTTGGTAGGTCAGTTTACCCTGTTCATCATAGACACGGGTATGCAGTACCTTGCCGTTCGCGCCTATCTCTTCCTGCAGATAGTTGCGCCCCTGCTCATCAAAGTAGTTCAGGGTCTGTGGTATGAGCTTGTCCTGGTCGAAACGTTTGCTCACCTGCAACTGGCCATTGCAGTGAAAGAGTTGCTCCTCACCCTGCTTGGCGCCTCGGCGGAACGGAGTACGTTTGCTCAAGGCGCCATTGGTCTCACAATAACTGAGCCAGATGCCGTCGGCGGCTATTGAGGGAAAGAAACCATAGTGTTGCTCGGACTGGCGCTGGCCATTGCGCCAGAAGGTGTGCTGCACTGCGGTGCGTTGCAGGCGATCGAACAGATAGTCCAACTTGAGTCGGCCGTTGGCGTAGTAGCCTTGTTCCTTGAGTTTTCTGAGATTTTCTTCATCCAGATGTTCACTGAAGCTCTTTAATGAACCATCGGGAAAATAGCTTTTCCAGACGGTGAGTTTCTCGCCGTCCCGCTTGAACTGTTTCATCCGCTCCCGCCCCTGCTCGTAGGAGATGAATTCAATCACTTTACCCTGGTCGAAACGCTTGAAGCTGTCGAGTCGGCCTTGGTTGTCGTAGAGCCAGAGTTCCTGGCGTTCACCGTCTTGAAACAACTCCCGGCTGCGTAATTGGGTTTGCTGGTATTGAAAGTTCAGCTGCCAGCCGTGCAACTGGCCATTTTTATACCAGGCGCTTTGGCTTAACAGACGTTCAGGCGGCGCAGATGTGCTGAAGCTGTAGCCGTCCCGCAGGCCATTCTTGAACTGGGCCGCGCTATAGTTGGGGCGATCCGGCGCTCCCCAAATGGCAATGCCGCTGAAAGGTTCTCCTCGGTATCCGTCAATGCAGCTTTCGAGGTAATAACCCAGGGCGCCATTGTCATCCTTTACTTCCCGGCAGTGGATTTGCTCCAGTTCGTCAGCCTGAATCGGCAGTTGCACCTCAGAGTGACAACCAACCAGCAGCAAGAGAGTGAGTAAAAAGAGGCTGTGATTCATAGCAGATCCTTGCTTGACGAAGTGGCTCATTGTCGCTGCCGTTGTTGCTTGGCTCAAGCCTCTTACCGATGAACTGCTGGTTTTTTGACTTTTTAACACCGAAACCCGCTTTGGATCACACCTGCACAACAAGAGAGGGAGTAAGCTGGCTTTGTTTGCAAGTCATTGATTATAAAGGGTAAGTTTTGCTTAATTTGCAATTCTACAAAATATAAGTGCAAAAAGAGGTGATGAGTATGAACGTGAATCGACGTCAGGCAATGGGCCAGATAGTAGGTTTGGTTGGAGTAGCCGCCGGGAGCTCGCTGATTGCGACCACAGCCCTGGCAGCAGAGTCTTGTCCCGGAGATACCAGCATAGGGATCGGCAGTGAAGGGGGCAGCGATCTGGGTACCAAGCTGTTGACCTATGTGAAATTGGATCCTATGGAAGTCGCCAAGCTGGCCTATGAAGGTTATGGCCGCGGTGGTTGTATGTACGGCGTGTTTGATGCCCTGGTCAAGGCTTTGGCGGCCAAGGGGCATGAGGATGCCTGTAAATTCGCTGCTATCCCAACTAACCTGGCGGCCTATGGTGGCGGCGGTATCGCAGGTTGGGGAACCCTGTGTGGCTGCTTGAATGCGGCGGCCATGGCGGTCAACGTCCTGGGCGGGGTCGACCGCACTGCGGTGATCCGCTCCGTGTACCGTTACTATGAACACACAGCCATGCCGAGAAATGATGAAGCTTTCCTCAAGGCGATTGGCGCACCGACCCGTACAGACAACGCAGGTGAATTACTGACCGCAGATAAGATAGGCCAGTCGGTTGCCAATTCCATTCTCTGTCACACCTCTGTGACCCACTGGTCGAAAGCGAGCAAGTATGGCTCCAGTCACCAGGCGAAGCTGGAGCGCTGCGCTCAGCTGACGGCCGAGATTGCCTATGTCACCACTGACTTCCTCAATAAGTCGCTGGACAATGCCTTGGACGCTGAAATGGTGGCAGAGGGCAATGCCGAGTGTAGCGGTTGCCACAGCAGCACCAAGCGGGAGCCGGATACTTACATAGGGGCTGATGTTAATTCACAGATGGAATGTCAGAGCTGCCACAGCGCCCATGATATTGGCGCCGGTTTGACCGGGGTTCATGAAGGTGCGTCCTGCAGCGATTGTCACTAGGAGGCTGTTATGAAACATAAGAGTTTGATAGTGGCGTCTTTGCTGTTGTGCCTGGGTGGTTGTGATTGGTTGGACGATGATGATGACCCTGTGGTTCCGCCTAAGCCAGAACCTGAGCAGTCTGTGTCCATCAATGAAGCCGAAAGCCTCAAGGTGGCACTGAGCGCCGTGGATCCTCAAAGCCAGGCGTTGACCTTCAGTCTGACCACGGCGGAAGGTAAACCTGTCAAGGATGCCGGCAGCAACTATGTGGTGATGTATCTCAAGATGCCGGCTGAGCAGGTCTCGGCCTTCTCCATGCCTTGGCACAAGGGCGCACGTTTTGAATGCAGTGAAACCGTCGACACCTGTGCTGGCACCATGGAAGCGCTGGAGACTGAAGGCCAATATCGCTTTACTCCAGAAGGGCTTGAAGAGCTGAACCAGACAGAGGGTGAACTCAAGTTGGCGGTGATCCTCACCGGGGCCAAGGCTCAGAGTGCTCCTGAGCTTGTCAGCGCTCCCTGAATGATTTGAGTTTCAGAGCCCTAAAATAGTAGCGCCCCAGGATTGCTCCCGGGGCGCTTTTTTTATTATCCGATGGCTTGACTCATCGGTTGATTGCAGGGCAATTAGAGGCTGTAGTACAGCTCAAATTCGACAGGGTGAGTGGTACGGCTGACACGCTCGGCCTCGGCTTGTTTCAGCTTGAGGTAAGAGTCGATAAAGTCATCGCTGAACACACCGCCGCGGGTCAGGAACTCACGGTCTGCATCCAGAGCCGCCAGGGCGACTTCAAGAGATTCGGCCACAGTCGGGATTTCCGCTGCTTCTTCGGCCGGCAGATCGTACAGATCCTTATCCATGGCATCACCAGGGTGGATCTTGTTCTGGATACCGTCCAGACCGGCCATCAGCAGTGCTGCAAAGGCCAGGTATGGGTTGGCCATAGGATCCGGGAAGCGGGTCTCGATACGGCGAGCCTTAGGACTTGGCACCACAGGGATACGGATAGAAGCCGAGCGGTTACGGGCAGAATAAGCCAGCATCACGGGGGCTTCAAAATGTGGCACCAAACGCTTGTAGGAGTTGGTGCTTGGGTTGGTGAAGGCGTTCAGGGCACGGGCGTGCTTGATGATACCACCGATATAGTACAGGGCAGTTTCAGACAGGCCGCCGTACTTGTCACCGGCAAACAGGTTAGTACCGTCTTTAGAGAGTGACTGGTGAACGTGCATGCCGCTGCCGTTGTCGCCGACAATCGGCTTGGGCATAAAGGTTGCAGTCTTGCCGTAGGCGTGAGCCATATTGTGGATCACATACTTAAGCTCTTGAATTTCATCCGCTTTCTTTGTCAGTGTGTTGAAGCGCGTGGCGATCTCATTCTGACCCGCGGTAGCCACCTCATGGTGGTGAGCTTCCACAATTTGACCCATCTCTTCCAGCACCAGACACATGGCGCTACGCAGATCCTGTGAAGAGTCTACCGGTGCTACCGGGAAGTAACCGCCCTTAACGAATGGACGGTGACCTGTGTTGCCGTCTTCATAGCTGGTGCCTGAGTTCCATGCCGCTTCTTTGGCATCTATCTTGACGAAGGTGCCGCTCATGTCGGTACCGAAACGCACGTCATCGAACAGGAAGAATTCTGGCTCAGGGCCTATCAGCACAGTGTCGGCAATGCCGGTAGAACGCAAGTATTCTTCGGCTTTCTTGGCGATGGAGCGAGGGTCACGCTCATACCCCTGCATAGTGCCGGGTTCGAGAATATCGCAGCGGATCAGTGCTGTGGTTTCTTCGGTAAATGGGTCCAGTACAAAGCTGTCTGGATCTGGCATCAGTACCATGTCAGATTCGTTGATCCCTTTCCAACCACCGATGGATGAACCATCAAACATCTTGCCGTCTTCAAAGAAATCAGCATCTACCTGATGAGTCGGGATAGATACATGCTGTTCCTTACCTTTGGTATCGGTAAAGCGTAAATCAACAAACTTAACTTCCAACTCTTGCAGCTGTTGTAAAACTGATTCGACTGACATTATCAAGCCTCCGGTAGGGTAAAGGGGGTGCCCTTTGTCAACTCTTAGTATTTAGCGTCTGGCGCCTTGTTGGTTTCTATTAAGCCAAACTCATGCCAAGATGCTAAGGTATTGAAAATAAAGGGAGTGGTAAAATCAAGGGCTGGCGAGATAAGCGGGTTTGCACTATAATGGTGCGTGCTGTGTTCCAAAAAGGTGCGCTCACCATAATGGTGCGTGCGCTTATTCAGTAGGATAATCATAGGTGTTTAAAAAATAATCCTGTGCGATAGCCCCTCGCTAGAGTAGAATGGCACGCTTTTTAAAGCAACCATCCGGGGAAATAGTGTTCCCCAGCATGATGCTAGTCCAGGTTTTATAAGGCCTGGAAGGCAATCGCCAAGCAGTCATAGAGCGGTTGTACCATTCAATTTATATTGCTGCATCCCACAGAACAGAGATCGTAAGAGGCAAAACTGTGTTAGAGAATTTACGTAACATCGCCATCATAGCGCACGTTGACCATGGTAAGACTACCCTGGTAGACAAGCTGTTGGCACAGTCAGGAACCCTGGCAACCCGCGGAGAAGCCACCGAGCGGGTGATGGACTCCAACGATCTGGAGAAAGAACGTGGGATCACTATTCTGGCGAAGAATACTGCCATTAAGTGGAACGACTATCGCATTAACATAGTAGACACCCCAGGACACGCCGACTTCGGTGGTGAAGTAGAACGGGTTCTGTCTATGGTTGACTCTGTACTGCTGCTGGTTGATGCGCAGGACGGTCCAATGCCACAGACACGTTTCGTGACCAAGAAAGCATTTGCCCAAGGCCTTAAGCCTATTGTGGTTATCAACAAGATTGACCGTCCTGGCGCTCGTCCGGATTGGGTTATCGATCAGGTATTTGACCTGTTCGACAACCTGGGTGCTACCGACGAACAGTTGGACTTCCCTATTGTGTATGCCTCGGCTCTGAACGGTTTTGCCAGCTTGGATCCCGATGAAGCCAGTGAAGATATGACTCCGCTGTTCCAGACTATTGTTGAAAAAGTATCTCCACCTGATGCTGATGCCGATGGTCCATTCCAGATGCAGATCTCTCAGCTGGACTACAACAGCTATGTAGGGGTTATCGGTGTGGGTCGTATCAAGCGCGGTAGCGTCAAGACCAACCAACAGGTCACTATTGTCGGTGCCGACGGTAAGACCCGTAACGGCAAAGTCGGCCAGGTTCTGGGCTATATGGGCCTGGATCGCCACGAAGTGGACAGCGCCAATGCCGGTGATATCGTTGCCATCACAGGTCTGGGCGAGCTGAAGATTTCTGATACCATCTGCGCCGTCGGTCATGCCGAGGCTCTGCCACCTCTGTCTGTTGATGAACCAACCATGACTATGACCTTCCAGGTCAACACCTCTCCTTTTGCAGGTAAAGAAGGTAAGTACGTGACTTCACGTAACATCCTTGAGCGTCTGCAACAGGAGCTGGTACACAACGTGGCCCTGCGTGTGGAAGAAACCGAGAGTCCGGATCGTTTCCGCGTATCCGGCCGTGGTGAACTGCACCTGTCTATCCTGATCGAAAACATGCGTCGTGAAGGTTATGAGCTGGCGGTTTCCCGTCCTGAAGTGATCATCAAAGAGATCGACGGCGAGAAGTGTGAGCCATACGAGCAACTGACCGTGGATGTGGAAGAAGAGCATCAGGGCGGCGTTATCGAGAAGCTGGGTACCCGTAAGGCCGATATGCGCGACATGCAGCCTGACGGCAAGGGTCGCGTACGTATCGATTTCATGATCCCAAGCCGTGGCTTGATCGGTTTCCAGACCGAGTTTATGACAGCCACCTCGGGTACGGGTCTGCTGTATCACACTTTCGACCATTACGGTCCATATAAGGGTGGTGATATCGGCCAGCGTACCAACGGTGTATTGATCTCCAATGCGACCGGTAAGGCACTGACCTTTGCTCTGTTTGGTCTGCAGGATCGCGGTCGTCTGATGATTGGTCACGCCGCCGAGGTTTATGAAGGCCAGGTAGTGGGTATTCACAGCCGCTCCAACGACCTGACAGTAAACTGCCTCAAGGGCAAGCAGTTGACCAACATGCGCGCCTCAGGTACTGACGAAGCTCAGGTACTGACTCCGCATATCCAGATGTCTCTGGAGCAAGCGCTGGAATTCATCGATGATGATGAACTGGTGGAAGTAACGCCTAAGAGTATTCGGATCCGTAAGCGTCACCTGACTGAAAATGACCGCAAGCGCGCCAGCCGCGGTTGATAGTGGTTGCGCTTGAGGTGACAGCCTCACAGTGAATAAAAAGCCCCGCTAAGCTAACTTAGCGGGGCTTTTGTTTATCAAGATTAATCCTCTATTTGTCCCTGGCGATATTGCTGCTGCCATTGCTTGGGGGACAATCCCGTCCAAGTTTTAAAATGACGACTAAAAACAGCGACCTCGGCATAACCTAATTGTAGTGCCAGTTCGGTAATGGTTTGGGTGCCATAACTGAGTTGTTGTTTAGCGATATTTTGTCTGACTTCTTGCAACAATTTACGATAGTTATGCCCAGTCTCCTTGAGTCTTGCTTGTAACGTGCGCTCGTGTACCCCCAGCGCAGTTGATACCCTCTCAATACAACACTCTCCGGTTGGAAGTAGTCGGTGAATTAAGTCTCTTGCCTGATCGGCCAGATTGTCGGGATAGCGGCTCTGTAAATATTGCAGATGTGACTGAAAATGGCGGTTGAGTGCTCCCTCATCGTGATAGTTCCGCCCGGTTAATTGTGCAGTTTTAAGTACTACGCCATCAAAGGATTCACGAAAGCGCACTAAGTGGGCAAAGTGCTGGGGGTCAAGTTCGCTGGGTTTACTTTGACACAAATGTAAGGGGATAGTGTTGATGTTGATATTCAACAGGCTTGAAACAAACATTGCCAGTTGTGCCACGCTCAGTTGCATCAATTGTTCAATGCCACGGCAGTGAACATTAATTGATAAGACAAGGCGTACCATATCTCCCTGTGGTTGCAGTTGCAGCGAGATACCTGAGGCGTGCAGGTACAGATAGTCATTCACTTTTTCAAGTGCATCGGCCACGGTCGCTGTGCGGGAAATCAACATAGGTAAGTCACCGAGCACATGTAAGGTTTGCCGTTGGGCAAGCATAAGTCCGAACAGCGGCTGTTTACAGCCTTGGGCAGCGATTTCCAATAACTCGGCTAGTCGTGGATAGGCGATATAGATATTGGGATCGCGAAACTGTGCCTGACGTAATCCGGCCTGATGGATCATTTCGATGGGGTTTTCACCCAACTCCAGGACCAGCTGCTCAAATTGAGCAGCTGCACCGCTACGGACTAGGTACATGGGGCATTTAGTTCTCTTTGTTATAAGAATCGCAATATATCAAATTTCATTCGTAATAAGTCAAGAAGATGTGCAATTAATCATCTAAATTAATATTGCCTTAATAATGAAACTAATAAATATAAAAAGAGGACATCTATGCGTTTACTGAATAAAACCGCAGTGGTGACGGGGGCTGCAGGAGGCATAGGGCAAGCCATCGTCCGTAAAATACTCGCCGAGGGAGGGAGAGTCGTTGCCGCAGACCTGTCAGCTGATTCGCTCAAGGTCTTTAACGATTTCCCCACAGATAAGTTGGTGACCTTTAGTGTCGATGTGACCGACTACAAACAAGTTGAAGCTATGGTGTTACATGCGGTTACCCAGTTTGGTCAACTTGATATTGTGATAAACAATGCCGGCATTGGCTCAGCCAAACCCTTGTTAGAACATGATCCTTTGGGTGATTTCGACCCAGTTACCAATGTGAATCAAAAAGGCGTATATCACGGCATTGTGGCCGGTGGACGCCAATTCCGGGCTCAAGGTACTAAAGGTGTGATCCTTAATACTTCGTCTGTCTACGCGACAATTGCCTCGGAAATGACCTTTACCTACAACGTCAGTAAAGCGGCCGTCGATATGATGACCAAATGCGCTGCGCTTGAGCTTGCCCCATTGGGCGTTCGAGTTTGCGCCATTGCTCCCGGGCGTGTCGATACTCCTATGCTGCGTCAATACGAGGCACTGGGACTCTGGGAACACATTCGTAAGGAACAAATGCGTCAGAAGTTTACTCTTCCGAGCGAGATAGCTGATGTGGCGGTGTTTCTAGTGAGTGACGAGGCCAATTGCATCAACGGCTGCACAGTGCATGCTTCCGACGGTTTTGAGAATTTTAAATATCCATTGCAGAAGGAGTGATAGCTCGACCCATCAACCCAATAAAAACATGAGGAAGGCAAATATGGCTTTACCGGAAGTGATTAATCATCAAGATTTTTTATTAACCCTCAATACTAACGAAGAGCAGATCATCAAAGATGCGCTGCCGGGCGTTGATGTGTATCCGTTATTTTTGGACCCTGAAAATGGTGTTTGGGTGATCCGCGCTAAGTTTAAGCCGGGTATCACCTTACCCAAGCATTTTCATACAGGTGTAGTGCATTTTTATACCTTGGCGGGGCGGTGGCATTACCTCGAATACCCGGAACAACCCCAAACAGCCGGCAGCTATCTGTATGAGCCGGGTGGGTCTATCCACACTTTCCATTGTCCCGCCGATTCTGAAGGCGCTGATGGTGTGATGGTGATTACCGGTGCCAATGTTAACTTCGATGCCGATGGTAACTTCATGTTTATCATGGATGCCGGTTGGATTGAGCAGGCTCTTCTGGCTGCTGCCAAGGCACAAGGCATCAAGCCCCGTTATATTAAACCCGGTGCGCCGGCATCTATGAGCGATACTCAATAGGAAACCATTATGAGTTTGATGAATGCAATCGTGTTGCAGGATGGCGAAGTCACTCTGCAACAGGTCGAATTACCTAAGCCACAGGCAGGCCAAGTGTTGGTACGCAGTCTTGCCTGTGGTATCTGTGGCTCAGATGTTCATATTGCGCGCCACTATAACGAGGTATTCGATTTTTACCGCAAACTAGGCATGATGCCTGAGGGGGCTGATAATCATGTTCCTGTGATGCTGGGACATGAGTTTTGTGCTGAAGTGGTTGAATTTGGTCCCGAAACCCAGCAAACCCTAGCTTTAGGCACCCGAGTCACCTCTGTGCCTATCCTGATGAGCCAAAATGGTGCTGGAGTAGGGGTGACTCCCGGCGTTAATGGGGCGTATTCAGAATACTTTATTCTCGATGAAGCACTGCTATTGCCAGTTCCGGATCATCTCCCACCAGAAGCTGTGGCGCTGACAGAGCCACTGGCTGTAGGCTTGCATGCCGTCAATCGTGGTGAAGTCGGCACCGAAGATACTGCCTTGGTCGTTGGTTGTGGGCCTATCGGTTTAGCGGCCATTTCTGCGCTGCATCTACAAGGTGTACGTAATATCATTGCGGCTGATCTTCAGGGCGAAAAACTGGCATTAGCCCGTGAATTCGGTGCGACTCATTGGGTTAATCCGGGTGAGCAAGATGAAGTGGCATATGCTGCTGAAATTGCCGCGGGTAATCGTGTGGTGATTTTCGAGTGTGTGGGTATTCATAAACTGATCGAAGGTTTTGTGAAGCGTTCGCCGGCCAATGCGACCATAGTGGTAACGGGGATCCACACTGCTGAAGCGAACATCAACTATGCCTACGCCACAGTGAAAGAGCTGGATATGCGCTTCTCTTACTACTATCAACCACATGAGTTTGCTCAGTGTTTGCAGGAATTGGCCGAGAGCAGGGTGCCTTGGAATAAGTTGCTCACAGGTAAAGTTGGGATGGACGGCGTATCGGGTGCATTCAAACAGCTTATGCAGCCGAATCCACATATTAAAGTTGTGATTGAACCTTGGCGTGATGGTGAGTTGCAAACGCTCAATTAATCATTCGACACCTTAACTCGAATTAAGCCGCTAACTTATAAAGCGGCTTTTTATTTATTTTACGCTTCATCATGGTGGGGCTTGTAATCTCAAGCCGGCTCGGCAAATCATGATTTTTGGCCAATTTCGACTTGCCGGGGCATTCCCCGGCACTCTATGGACGAGTTAAAGCTGCAGATACTGCTTCAGTGGCAGATCCCGGTAGCGCTTGCCGCCGGCGGCTACTATGGCGTTGGTCAGTGCCGGTGCTACCGGGGGCACTCCAGGTTCGCCCACACCGCCGGGTACTTCGGTCGAGCCGATGATTTGTGTCTCTATCTCAGGGCATTGCGGCAACCGCAGCAGTTGATAGTCGTGGAAGTTCGACTGTTGCACCTTGCCATCCTTGAAGCTGATTTCGCCCAGCATCGCCAGGCTGAGGCCGAAGATGACCGCGCCTTCCAACTGCGAATGCACCCTGTCAGGGTTAACCACAGTGCCGGCATCCAGCACTGAGATAGCCTGCAGCACCTGCAAACGCTCACCATCCAGTTTGACCTTGATGGCGACCGCCACATAGCTGACAAAGCTGCGGTGCACCGCAAACCCCCAGCCTTCGCCCGCCTTGGCCGGTGATTGCGCCATACGTTTTTCGGCGGCGTCGATGACCGTCAGATAACGAACGACATCCACAGGATGACGGCTGAGTTCTTCGCCATAGTTACCGTATTTGAAGCCCTGATCGGCAAAGTTCTCCACTCTGGGTTGCCCCAGAAGCTGCCGCCACATGGCCGGGCAACTCTGGCCGGTGCGCAGCGCCAGTTCGTCGACAAAGCTGCCAATGCCGAAGGCATGCTGAATGTTGCACACTGAGCGCAGCCAGCCTATGCGGGTATGAGCCTCGGCCTTGGCGGTTTCGCAGCGCAGCGACGGCAACTGAAACGGCAAGTCGATAAAGCCCAAATCCAGTTCGCCGTCCGAGGGTTCATCCACGCCTTCGGCAAAGGTGGAACTGATGGAAGGGAAGGCGGTGCGCGACAACAGAGCCTCCACCTTGCCATTATCACTGAGCAGTGCCTGATAATGCTGGGCGCTGATGGCGTGCAGATAGCCGTTTTGCAGCTCATCTTCCCGGCTCCAGAACACCTTCACCGGCTTGCCGCTGCGTTTGGAAAGCAGCGCCGCTTCGACGCTGAAGTCCGGCTTGGACTTGCGGCCAAAGCCGCCGCCCAGCAGGGTGACATGCACCTTGACCTGCTCCTCCTTCAGCCCCAAAGCGGCCGCCACATTCTGCTGGGTACTCTGGGGCGTTTGGCTGCAGGCCCAAATTTCACAGCCATCCTTGCTGACTCTGGCGGTGGCCGCCGGCGGCTCCATCATGGCGTGAGCCAGATAGGGCACAGTGTAATCGGCGCTGAGCGTGCGCTCTTCGGGCCAGCTTGCGGGAGGCTGGCCCAGCTCACGCCTGACTTTGCCACTCTGCCGTACTCGCTGTTTCAGGGTGGCGATAAACGCCTGGGAGTCGTGCTTGTCGTTGGGGCTTTGCTGCCACTGAATCGTCAGTACCTTGCGGCCTTCAAGGGCGCTCCAGCTATTGTTGGCCAGCACAGCCACACCGCCAAGCGGCTGGAAGGCCGGTGCCCCTTTAGGAGCGGGCAGGCTGATAATATCCACAACACCGGGGAAGGCGCGGGCCTTTTTATCATCGACACTCGCCGCTTGGCTGCCGAGCACAGGCGGCCGGGCAATCGCGGCATAGAGCATGCCTTCCAGACGTATATCCTGACCATAGATAGCGCTGCCATCCAACATGGCATCCATATCCACTATGGTGCGTGACTGACCTATCTGGGTGAATTCTTCTCTGGGTTTGAGCCTGAGTTGGCTCTCATCCGGAAGCGGCAGCTTGGACGCCGCCAGTGCCAGTTCGCCATAGCTCAGGGAGCGGTCGGACGCCTTGTGAGTCACTCTGTGAGCCTTGGCGCTGACTTCTGCGACCGGCACTTGCCAATGTTCGGCGGCAGCCTGTTCCAACATGGTGCGCGCCATGGCACCCATCTGCCGCATTCTGTCGTAGTGTTTACGTATGCTGCGACTGCCATCTGTATTCTGGCTGCCGTAACGCTTGTCGGCCAGGCCCTGCACCACCACGACTTTGTCCCAGTCGGCTTCCAGTTCATCGGCCAGCACCTGAGGTATGCCTGTTCGTATGCCCTGGCCCATTTCCGAGCGATGGCAGGTGAGGTAGACCTTGTCGTCTTCACCGACGGCGATAAACAGATTCAAAGGTTGCAGCTTGTCCTGCGCCAGGCTCATGGGGCTCCAGCCCAGGGCGCTGCTGCCCAGCATCAAGGCGCCGCCACTGGCGCCAAAGAGTTTCAGTACATCGCGACGGCTGAAGTTTTCCACTGCGGTAAACCGGCTCATGAGCTCTGCCCCCCTTTGACGGCGACATCCTTGATGGCGCTGCGGATCCGGGTATAGGTGCCGCAGCGGCAGATATTGCCGGACATGGCATCGTCTATCTGTTGGTCACTGGGGGTGGGCGTTTCACTCAAGAGCGCCGCGGCAGACATGAGTTGCCCTGTCTGACAGTAACCGCACTGGGGAACCTTGTGTTTGCTCCAGGCGGCTTTCAGCGCCGGATTATCCAGGCCTTCTATGGTGGTGATGTTCTTGCCCTCGGCACTTTTGAGACTGGTGAGGCAGGCTCTGGCGGGCTTACCGTCCAGATGTATGGTGCAGGCACCGCAGAGTCCGGCGCCACAGCCGAATTTGGTGCCTGTCAGTCCCAGGAGATCCCTGAGGGCCCAGAGCAAGGGCATGTTGGGATCGGCCTCGACCGAAAACTGTCTGCCATTGATTTTGAGTTGCGACATTGTTCACTCCTTGTGCTGGTTGAGGCGTCTGAGATCTGCGCCCGTGTCTATGTCTATGGCGGCGCGGTGCAGCACTATCCGGCCCAGTCGTTGTTGTTGTAATTTCTCGGTCAGCAGGGCCTTGGCCCCTCGGGCACCCTGCAGTTGGCTAAGGGCGTTGAAGTCTGTGGCATTAAAGATAGCAGGCGCGCCGGGGGCGTCCCGGTAAAAGGCGCTGCTGCTGAGTTGGCTGCCCAGCCAACAGTCGAGTAATTCAAGGTAATCGGCGCTAGTGAGCGCAACCTGATCGGCCAGCGCCAGTAGCAGGGCATCGGCGGAGCAGGCCTTGGCTTGCTCCGCGGCCAGAGCGATGGAGTGCCCCAGCCCCTGCTGCCAGAGAGGATTGAAACAGCAGCTGGCATGGGGCGGCAACAACGCTTGCAGTTGCTCCTTGTGGCCGCCGAGTATGGTCAGCAGCGGCAGCAGCTCAAGCTTGGGGTACTTCAGGCTTGTCTGAGCGCGCATCTGCTCCAGCGCTTGCCAACTGAGGCGCAGCAGCGGCGTGCCATGGCTATCCTGTGCCGCCAGTTTGGCATGGCCGGGCACTGAGTCATCGGCGGCGAAGCGGATCGATGCTCCGGCGGCCAGTAACACAGGCAATAGCCTCATGGCATCAGGCCCTCAAGCCCAGTCATGGGCGCATCAAACAAAACCCCGTGGCACTGGGCCAAAATGCTGAGGGCGATGGCCCCCGGGAGTTCGCCGCCGAGTGCCAGTCCGGCGGGCGCCGCCAGTGGCATGGCAAACTCTGCCAGCTCAAGGCCGGCATGTTTGAGTACCTTATCGCGCCTGTGAGTTGGCCCCAATAGCGCCAGATAGCGTGGGCAGCTTACTTGCAGCCGTTTGAGAATGGCGCTGTCGAGCTCGACATTGTGGTGCATCACTATGGCACCATCCTGACGCTTGAGCCAATCGGCATCCAGCTGGTCGGCGCCGAGTTTGATTATGTCGCAACCGGCAAAGTCATGGCTGCGGGCGTAGGCGGCTCTGGGGTCAACGACGCTCACCTGCCAGTCCAGTTGCAAAGCCATCTGCGCCAGCGGCTTGGCATCCAGGCCACCGCCGAAAATCGCAAGCGCAGGTTTGGGGCCCACGGGTACGGTTAACCAGCTCTGTTGCCCGTTCTGCCCGGTTTCTGGACTCCAAATCCCGGTGCGGCGAAAGTCATTGGCGGGGAAAGGCAGAGGTTCGGCACAGGTTGAGGGTGAACCTTGGGATAAAAAGCGCGCCTCAAGGGCTGCGGGCGCTTCACCGGTTTTTGGCATCAACAGCTGCCAGAAGCCGGATTGACCGGCATTCAGAGCCTGGCGCAACTCATCGAGTGCCAGAAAATGATTCTCCCGCCCCAGAGGCAGCAGGCAGATGTTCACCAAGCCGCCACAACCCAGTTGGTAACTGGCATCCTGATCATCGCGGGCGTCATAACAGACCTCCACCACCCTTTGTTCCGTCAGGGCCTTGTGTGCCTGATGGCGCAGATCGGCCTCCAAACAGCCGCCGCTGAGGATCCCCAGGCTCTGGCCCAGGGGATGAAACAGCATCATGGCTCCGGGTTTGCGATAAGAAGAGCCTTGTACCGAGGTGAGCAGCGCCAGCACCCAGGGCTCGTCTGCGCTGAGAGCCCATTGTTGCAGCAAGGTTTGCAGATGGTGCGCCATAAACTTCCCGTGTTTTTGGTGGAGAAGTTAGCATTGCATAAAATAGCACCGGGAAACAATCTTGTCGGGTGTGGCAAGTCAGGGAGGGGTAGTGGGACTCGGCGACAAGCGCAGTAAAAAGGCCCGCCTGTCGGCGAGCCTGAGTGGTTAAGTTTAGTGACCTACATAGTCGATCATCTGCAGCAGTTGCATCCGAACCGCATCCGGCGTTTGGCTTTCCCAGAAGCCGGAGGTGTAGGCTATCAAGGGCAGCAGGAACAGCAGTCCGAGTACCAGCAGCATTACCGACTTGGCCGACCAGAAATGATTGCGGCTAAGGCCGAACCCCAGCGCCGCTTTCTTGGGACAGGCGGCCACGCAGCGCATGCAGGCCTGGCATTCATCGCTGTGCACTGTATTTTTGGTATGCACTATGATGCCGGCCGGACAGGCGCGGGTGCACTTGTCGCATTTCATCCCCTTGGACTCTATCAGGCAATGCTCAGGGGCGCGGCGGATTTTCAGCGGGCTGAGAAAACTCAGCAGTCCCAGCAGGGCGCCATAGGGGCAGAGGTAACGGCAAAATCCCTGACGGCGCCAGGCGACAATGGCAAGGATCAGGCCAAAGCAGGCCAGGGTGATGAGTCCCGGAGTGATGAAAAACAGCGCCATCTTGAGATCGGCTATCTTGTGATAATTACTCTCCAGGTAGCCGGGGATCCCCATAGACGGCATGCCCAACACTATGTAGAGCAGCGCCGCCAACAGCAGATACTTGAGCATACGCAGTGGCCAGTCGAGCCAGGCAGGCGGCATAAATTCGCGCTTGATAAAGCGTTTACGCAGGCGATAGAGGTACTCTCCGGCCAACCCCAGCGGGCAGGCCCAGCCACAGAAGGCCCGCTTGCACAGCAGTCCGGTCAACAACACCACCGCCAGCATCACGGCCGCCGCCGGGTGGGTTTGATCCCAGAGTCCCAGGGTGGCTATCGCCTTGAGTTCTATACCGCCGGCAATGGGCAGAAACGCATCCACCACATCCGGGCGCCCAATCCAGGGCGTGACTCCGGCCTTGAGCATCAGGCTGTTGATGGTGTACTGAATCGCGACCAGAAACAGCGACAGCGCCAACAGGTGCTGGCAGCCGCTGCGCAGGTTATTGATCCTGGGCTCGGATTGCAGCAAGCCGGGGCGCAGTTGCTGCAGCAATACCAGGCTACCAACGGCTGTCAGCGTGGCCAGCAGTAACATGGGGCTGCTGCTAATCAGCAGCGCGGTTAAAATCAGCAGCAAAGTGAGGCCGGCGCCGAAACGGCGGCCGCTCCACCAGAGTTGGCTGACACCATAGAGGAGTGCCAGCATGAGGGTTAGCGATTCGGTCAGTGTCATGAGAAAGAGGCCAGCAACAAAGGACTGCCTATTGTGAACTCAAATAAGGGCACAAGTTCTTGAGTCAAAAAAGGAAGTGTGCAGCAGATCCAAGTTTACATTCGCAGATGGAGAAATTCGTGCACTGGCTCACAGCTGAAAAAAAGCCCCGCGGTGCGCAACGTAGTTCACTTAAGCGGAGCTGCCTTGTGATTAACAGGATATCGGGTCTTTGATATTTTTACCGCCCTAGGCCGATTTGGCTTAGGGC
>NZ_JBKORL010000114.1:0-4103 GCF_047314525.1 Shewanella sp. BJSY2023SW007
TTTATCGGATAGCGCGGAAAACCTCGCCGTTCAGGGCGAGGATGAATAGCGCAACGGCGAAGCCGTTCTGAGGGCTACGCCGGAGTTTGTTGCTGCTCAATATACTGCCGGATGATCTCAATTGGCGCACCACCACAGCTCCCCGCAAAATAACTGGGCGACCAGAGCGCACCTCCCCAGAGTTTCTTTTTGATCGAAGGGTAATTCTTTTTTCGGATCATCCGGCTGGATACACCTTTGAGACTGTTAACCAGATTCGACACGGCCACCTTCGGCGGGTAATTCACCAACAAATGCACATGGTCGTCTTCACCGTCGAACTCAACCAGCTCTGATTCAAAATCAAGACAGACCTTTTCAAAAAAGATTTTTAGATCATCCAGCACTTCTTTGGTAAAGACATTTCGTCGGTATTTTGTTACAAAGACCAAATGAACGTGCATTTTAAAAACGCAATGCCTGCCATGCCTTAAATCGTTTTCAATTTCCATAGACCAATCTATAATTGAGTTGTATTGACACAGTATGAGCAAGCCATGCAACGACTGCAAGCCTACAAATTCGAACTGATTGTCACTGGAGAGCAGCAGCGCCAGATGCGCCGCTTCTCCGGTGCTTGTCGGTTTGTCTATAACAAGGCGCTGGCGTTGCAAAAAGAACGACATGAGCAGGGTGAAAAGAAACTATCGGCCTTTGAACTGAATAATCTGTTACCACAATGGAAAGCAGAGCCAGAAACAAAATGGCTGTCTGATTCACCTTCTCAAACGCTGCAACAGTCGCTGAAAGATTTAGATCGGGCGTACAAAAATTTCTTTGCCAAACGAGCAGACTTCCCGCGCTTCAAAAAGAAGGGTCAGTCAGATAGCTTTCGCTATCCACAAGGGGTGAAACTGGAGCAAGGCAATAATCGACTCTTCCTGCCCAAGCTCGGCTGGCTGCGTTACCGCAACAGCCGGACGGTGGAAGGTGAGATTAAAAACGTCACGGTCAGTCAGGTTTGTGGTAAGTGGTATGTATCGATCCAGACCGAGCGGGAAGTTGAAATTGCCGTGCATCAGGGCGATGCCATCGGCATTGACATGGGCATTGCCCGCTTTGCCACCCTGTCCGATGGCCGTTTTTACGCCCCGCTCAACAGTTTCAAACGGCACGAAACCGCTTTGCGCAAGGCGCAGCAGGCCATGAGCCGCAAGGTAAAATTCAGCAATAACTGGAAAAAGGCCAAAGCCAAAGTTCAGCGCATTCATTCCAATATCGGCAACAGCCGCCGTGACTACCTGCATAAAATCTCAAACGACATTAGCAAAAACCACGCGATAGTCTGTATTGAAGATTTGCAGGTCAAAAACATGTCAAAATCAGCGGCAGGAACCGCCGAGCAACAGGGTAGGAATGTTAGGGCGAAGTCAGGCCTGAATAAAGCCATTCTTGATCAAGGCTGGTTTGAGTTCCGTTGCCAGCTCGATTACAAGCTGGCATGGAATGGTGGCCACCTGATCGCCGTTCCACCGAAAAACACCAGCCGGACGTGTCCGTGCTGTGGTCACATATCGAAGGATAACCGCGCCACGCAAGCTCGGTTTGCCTGTGTGGAATGTGGCTTTGAAGAAAACGCCGATGTCGTCGGCGCGATCAATGTATTAAGGGCGGGACACGCCCGATTAGCCTGTGAAGTGAGTGGTGCAACAATGCCGCCAGCAGCAGGAACCCACCGAAGCGAGTCCGGCGTTCGCGCCTAACCGCAGTAGGAATCCTCGTCGTTTACGGCGAGGAGGATGTCAATTAGGTTACAAATTAAACCTAAGCGTTGTCTTTGATAAGAGCCGTCCTGAACTCGCTGACTCCAAGCCTGATTGTTAAGATACCATTGCACGGTTTTCCGCAACCCTGTTTCAAAGGTCTCATCAGGGACCCAATTTAACTCTTTGCTCATTTTGGTAGCATCGATGGCATAGCGACGGTCGTGACCAGGTCGATCTGTCACATAAGTAATTTGTTCCGCGTACGGAGTAGCTTTAGGCATCAATTCGTCTAAAATCGCACATATTGTTTTTACCACCTCCAAATTTCGTTTTTCATTGTGACCACCAATATTATAGGTTTCACCGACTTTTCCTTCTTTGATAACTTTATACAAAGCGCGAGCGTGGTCTTCTACATATAACCAATCACGAATTTGATCACCTTTGCCGTAAACAGGCAAAGGCTTGCCTTCCACCGCATTTAAAATCACAAGTGGGATCAGTTTTTCAGGAAATTGGAAAGGGCCATAATTATTTGAGCAATTGGTCACTATTGTTGGCAAACCATAGGTACGCAACCAAGCGCGAACGAGGTGGTCACTGGATGCTTTCGATGCCGAATACGGACTACTCGGAGCATAAGGTGTGACTTCAGTGAATAGGGGTAACTCGCCTGAATTTTGTACTTCATCAGGATGAGGTAAGTCACCATAAACCTCATCGGTAGAAATATGGTGAAAACGAAAAGCGCTCTTCTTATCATCAGATAGCTCGTGCCAATATGCACGAGTCGCTTCTAGGAGGGTGTAAGTACCAACTATGTTTGTTTGAATAAAATCAGCAGGAGCTGTTATTGAGCGATCTACATGAGACTCTGCTGCCAAGTGCATAACTGCATCAGGCTTATGCTCATCAAACACTCTGTCTAATTCTGCTCGGTCACAGATATCAACTTGCTCAAAAGCGTATCGTTTATCTTTCTCTACGCTGCCAAGAGACTCGATATTGCCTGCATAAGTTAACTTGTCGACATTAATTACGCTATCTTGAGTATGGTTGATAATATGACGAACAACTGCAGAGCCAATGAATCCAGCCCCACCAGTGACCAGTATCTTCATTTTTCACTACCAGATTTGATGAGTTTAGCCATGCTAGGGAAGCTGCGATTAAGTGGTCCGCAGCTCCCGATATGACGCCCCAAACCGTCCTTTATCGACGTCCTGTGGCTCAATTTTCCAATTTTCAGCCCAAAATCGTCTCTTCGTGGCTGATTTTGGCCCTGTTTCAGGCCAATTTCCTCATTTCAGGTAGATCTCGCCTGTGCCCGTATCAATTGGTCAACTCGAACCAGGTTCGCCAGGGTGAATAACATCGCCAGTTGACTGTCATTTTTAGCCAGCCCTTTGTACCTGGCTTTGACGAAACCAAACTGACATTTTACTATCCGAAATGGATGCTCAACCTTCGCTCGGATACTCGCTTTCAGGTATTCGTAACGGATGGCCAGCTTGTTCTTGCGCGGGTGTTGCTTCAATGCATTCACTTTGCCGGGACGCTTGGCGATAAGCCAGTCTGCGCTGACATCGCTGAGCTCATCGCGCTTTTCGGCCCCCTGATAACCAGCATCGGCTGAGATAAACTCTTCATCGCCATGCAGTAACTTGCCAACCTGATTGAGGTCGTGCTCGTTAGCCGCCGTGGTCACCAGACTGTGGGTCAGGCCACTTTTGGCGTCCACGCCAATGTGCGCTTTCATGCCGAAGTACCACTGGTTACCTTTCTTGGTCTGGTGCATGTCTTCATCACGGCTGTTGTGTTTGTTTTTGGTAGAGCTGGGGGCTTGAATGATGGTGGCATCCACCAAGGTGCCCTGGGTCATTAGAACGCCACACTCTGCTAGCCAGTGATTAACGGTACTGAAGATTTTGCGGGCCAGTTCATGCTGCTCCAGCAAATGCCGGAAATTCATGATGGTAGTGCGGTCTGGAATGGCTTTATCCAGTGACAGGCGAGCAAATTGGCGCATGGAGGCGATTTCATAGAGGGCATCTTCCATGGCCTCATCGCTCAGGTTGTACCATTGCTGCATGCAGTGAATACGCAGCATGGTTTCCAGCGGATAGGGCCTGCGACCATTACCGGCCTTGGGATACACAGGCTCGATAACGCCAAGTAATTTGTCCCAGGGAAGCAAGTCATCCATTCTGCCAAGGAAAACTTCTTTGCGGGTCTGGCGGCGTTTACTGGAAAACTCACTGTCGGCAAAAGTCAGTTGCTGGCTCATCCGGTTACTCATTCTGGGTTCAGGTTACAACACGATGATCTCACATCTCGGACTTATTCGCACCTTCCTTA
>NZ_JBKORL010000115.1:0-23461 GCF_047314525.1 Shewanella sp. BJSY2023SW007
TTTATCGGATAGCGCGGAAAACCTCGCCGTTCAGGGCGAGGATGAATAGCGCAACGGCGAAGCCGTTCTGAGGGCTACGCCGGAGTTTGTTGCTGCTCAATATACTGCCGGATGATCTCAATTGGCGCACCACCACAGCTCCCCGCAAAATAACTGGGCGACCAGAGCGCACCTCCCCAGAGTTTCTTTTTGATCGAAGGGTAATTCTTTTTTCGGATCATCCGGCTGGATACACCTTTGAGACTGTTAACCAGATTCGACACGGCCACCTTCGGCGGGTAATTCACCAACAAATGCACATGGTCGTCTTCACCGTCGAACTCAACCAGCTCTGATTCAAAATCAAGACAGACCTTTTCAAAAAAGATTTTTAGATCATCCAGCACTTCTTTGGTAAAGACATTTCGTCGGTATTTTGTTACAAAGACCAAATGAACGTGCATTTTAAAAACGCAATGCCTGCCATGCCTTAAATCGTTTTCAATTTCCATAGACCAATCTATAATTGAGTTGTATTGACACAGTATGAGCAAGCCATGCAACGACTGCAAGCCTACAAATTCGAACTGATTGTCACTGGAGAGCAGCAGCGCCAGATGCGCCGCTTCTCCGGTGCTTGTCGGTTTGTCTATAACAAGGCGCTGGCGTTGCAAAAAGAACGACATGAGCAGGGTGAAAAGAAACTATCGGCCTTTGAACTGAATAATCTGTTACCACAATGGAAAGCAGAGCCAGAAACAAAATGGCTGTCTGATTCACCTTCTCAAACGCTGCAACAGTCGCTGAAAGATTTAGATCGGGCGTACAAAAATTTCTTTGCCAAACGAGCAGACTTCCCGCGCTTCAAAAAGAAGGGTCAGTCAGATAGCTTTCGCTATCCACAAGGGGTGAAACTGGAGCAAGGCAATAATCGACTCTTCCTGCCCAAGCTCGGCTGGCTGCGTTACCGCAACAGCCGGACGGTGGAAGGTGAGATTAAAAACGTCACGGTCAGTCAGGTTTGTGGTAAGTGGTATGTATCGATCCAGACCGAGCGGGAAGTTGAAATTGCCGTGCATCAGGGCGATGCCATCGGCATTGACATGGGCATTGCCCGCTTTGCCACCCTGTCCGATGGCCGTTTTTACGCCCCGCTCAACAGTTTCAAACGGCACGAAACCGCTTTGCGCAAGGCGCAGCAGGCCATGAGCCGCAAGGTAAAATTCAGCAATAACTGGAAAAAGGCCAAAGCCAAAGTTCAGCGCATTCATTCCAATATCGGCAACAGCCGCCGTGACTACCTGCATAAAATCTCAAACGACATTAGCAAAAACCACGCGATAGTCTGTATTGAAGATTTGCAGGTCAAAAACATGTCAAAATCAGCGGCAGGAACCGCCGAGCAACAGGGTAGGAATGTTAGGGCGAAGTCAGGCCTGAATAAAGCCATTCTTGATCAAGGCTGGTTTGAGTTCCGTTGCCAGCTCGATTACAAGCTGGCATGGAATGGTGGCCACCTGATCGCCGTTCCACCGAAAAACACCAGCCGGACGTGTCCGTGCTGTGGTCACATATCGAAGGATAACCGCGCCACGCAAGCTCGGTTTGCCTGTGTGGAATGTGGCTTTGAAGAAAACGCCGATGTCGTCGGCGCGATCAATGTATTAAGGGCGGGACACGCCCGATTAGCCTGTGAAGTGAGTGGTGCAACAATGCCGCCAGCAGCAGGAACCCACCGAAGCGAGTCCGGCGTTCGCGCCTAACCGCAGTAGGAATCCTCGTCGTTTACGGCGAGGAGGATGTCAATGACTCGGCAAGGCTCAGGCAGGAATATTGCGAAAATGCCACAACACCCAATAGATGGGCTTGAGATCACGGCCGCCTATATCGCGAAACGGCCTCAGCAACAGATAGAGCCACTGCCAACTGACCAGGAAACTTCTGGTCTCATGCCAGATAGCTTCACCACCGGCTTGGCGATAACTGGCTATCGCTTGGGCAATCGCTTCGTTGGCCGGCCCCATGTAGCGGTATAAGCTGTGAATGTACACCAGCAGATCCCTTATCTGCTGCATCAGCATGTCTTTACCCTTTTGATTGGCTTCAAAGTCGATAAAGGTTACCTGTCCCTGTTGCCAACTGATATCCCTGAGTGCCGGACGGCCGTGGGCCAAGCCCATACTGTGCAAACCCGCCAGAGCAGCGGCGCTGTCATTGAGGATCTGCTGCATGCCTTGCTGATCCTGCGATTTGAGTGCCAACCAGTCTTTGACTGTCACACCGGCATCTTCCACGACAAAGTAGCCCTTATCGGACTGAACAATGCGCGGCACAGGAGCTGAGCGGCTGGCCAGATGTTCCAGAGTCTGTTTCTCTTTTTCCAGCGCCAGTTGAGGATTGGGTTTCAACACCCGCATGGCCCCCTGAAGAGTCTCTGCCTGTTTGAGCCAGTATTTTTTACCCTCATATTCAAACGAGCAAATACGCTCCCCGGGATGAGCTTCCAGCACCCGCAGAACATATTGATTGAATTTAGGTTGCTCCATGGACAGGACTCCCTTCCAAGAATTGGTGGTGGTTCACAGAAAATTCTTATTAGTATCTTAGGGAATGGCGATTAAAGCAAATTCACTTAGGCTAAAACCCTGCTATTTAACGCATTTTTAGAGACTAATACCACAGAGGCTTAATGATAAAAACAATTGATGAATGAAATTAACAATTTCCAAACACAACAACTAATACAAAAGAGGGAGACGATGCCAGGGAGGGAAGTAGAAATGTAGACCCCAATCCGCTGTTGCGGATTGGGGGGATCGGACAGGGGCTGTTATTGCTTTTCCTGCCAAGGCTCGGCCTTGTCAGCCAGCAGCACAGGGATCCCATCATTGATAGGATAAGCCAGCCTATCTGCCTTACAGATGAGTTGCTGTGCCTGCTTGTCATACTCCAGTCTGCCTTTACATATGGGGCAGGCTACGATTTCCAATAGTTTCTTATCAAACGCCATCAGACTGTCCTTTTTGGTTTGCCTTTTGTTTGCTTGCCATTGCCTCTCGCACCCGAGTCAGCAATTGGGCATCGAATTGGGGTGATAGCTTGGCATTGACGGCCAAATACCACCAGTGTTGTTTTGCAAATTCGCGACACTTGATCGCATCTTTTTCTGTCATCAGCAGCGGCAGTTCATCACCAAGCGGCGTCAAGGCCTCCAGACTGTAGGCCTGATGATCGGCAAAGACCTCTTGGGCTTCGAGCTTGAACCCCATCTGAGAGAGAGTTTCAAAAAAACGTTCCGGATTACCGATACCGGCCATGGCTTTTACCGCCATAGGCGCTGTGGGGGCCTGAGTCTGGTTTTCCCCTGCGACACTCAGTACTGCACCGGGAATGAGCTGCATACCAAACTCTCTGACGGTATCACAGGCTTCGCCGTTGTGGATTACAAAATCAGCCTTTTCCAAGCGCCAGGCTCCCTCTCTCAAAGGGCCCGCCGGCAGTAACATACCGTTGCCCAAGCGGCGCCTGGCATCAACAACCACCACTTCGATATCCCGCGCCAAGCGATAGTGCTGCAAACCGTCATCACTGATAATAATATCCACAGTGTTGGAGGTAAGCAGTAACTCGGCGGTGGCGATACGATCCACTCCCACGGCCATGGGCACTTGAGTACGGGCCGCTATCATCGCCGGCTCATCACCAAAATCGCTTGGATTGGCCCCGGGAGGCACCAGCCTAGGTTCAGTTTGACCACTGCCATAACCACGGCTTATTACTCCGGGCCGATAGCCATAGTGCCTGAGCAGCTCAATCAAATAGATGACGGTTGGCGTCTTGCCGCTGCCGCCAACGGTAATATTACCGACTATGATCACAGGTACAGGCAGAGTTTGCGAGGCCTTGAGGCCAAGTTTAAACCCCAGGCGTCTCAGGCCACTGAGCAAAGCAAACAGCCAGGAAAGCGGCCAAAGTAGCCACCTTGCCCAATGCTTGTGATACCAGATACGGTTAAGCAGAGCTTCCACTTAACCTCCGAATTGCATCTGGTACAGCTTGGCGTACGTCCCATCCTTTTCCAGCAGACTCTGGTGAGTGCCACGCTCGAGGATCTTGCCCTGATCGACCACTAATATCTGATCGGCACTTTCAATGGTCGACAGTCTGTGGGCAATCACAATCGAGGTGCGATTGCGGCGCAGGTTATCCAGCCCCTTCTGAATCGCCTTCTCGGATTCGGTATCCAGTGCCGAGGTTGCCTCATCAAGGATCAACACAGGGGCGTCTCTGAGGATGGCTCTGGCAATGGCGATCCGCTGGCGCTGACCACCAGACAGCATCACGCCGTTCTCACCTATCTCGGTATCCAGTCCTTGGGGCAAGGCTTCGATAAACTCCATCGCATAGGCTAATCTGGCGGCGTTTTCTATCTGTTCGCGGGTCGCCTCGCCTGGGTAGGCATAAGCGATATTGTTGGCTATGGTGTCGTTGAACAGGGTGACCTGCTGCGACACCAACGCAACCTGGCTACGCAAACACTTGAGTGAATAGTCGTAAATGCTGACATCATCCAGGGTGATCTCCCCCTGCTTGAGCCCGGTGTAGAAACGGGTTACCAGACTGGCGATGGTCGACTTACCCGAGCCTGAGCGGCCCACCAGCGCCAGTGTCTGCCCCTGACGCACTTCAAAGTCGATATTCTCAAGCGCCAGACGTTCCTGTCCCGGATAACCAAAGCTGACATTATCGAAACGCAGATTGCCTTCAACCCGCTCTACTGTGTGAGTGCCGCTATCGGATTCCCCGGGAGTATCCAGCAGCTCAAACACTGTGGTACAGGCGGCGATACCACGTTGAAACTCGGCGTTGACCCGGGTCAGGTTCTTGATGGGCTGTAACATGGCCAGCATAGCGCCCAGGATAGTGGCAAAGGTACCAGCCGTCAGTTCATCCTTCAGGCTGTCAAAACTGGCAGCATAGAGTACAAAGGCCAATGCAAAGGAGCCGATGATCATGATAAGCGGCTGGCTGATGGCCTGGGCCGCAGCCAATTTCATATTCTGATAACGGTTGTGATCGTTGACCTTGGCAAAGCGATCGGCCTCTGTCTTCTGACCACCAAAAGACAATACGTTCTTGTGGCCCTTGATCATCTGCTCGGTCACAGCAGTCACTGACCCCATGGCGCCCTGGATCTGCCGCGATACTTTACGGAAGCGGCGGCTGACAACGGCAATCACCACCCCGATGAAAGGACCAATGATCAGAATACACAGCGACAGTTTCCAGGAGTAATAGAACATCAATCCCAGCATGCCTATGACAGTAACGCTATCTCTCACCAAGGTGATCAGCGCACTGCCGGAGGCTCTGGCGATTTGCTCTGTGTCAAAGGTCACTTTGGAGATCAAGGAACCTGTGTTTTCCCTGTCCATATAGCTGACCGGCAGCGACAGTATGTGTTCAAACACCTGCTGACGCATGTCCTGAATAAGCTTGGCGCTGATATAAGAGATGCCATAGGTAGAGACAAAGTTGGCCACCCCCCGAAGACTGAACAGCCCCACCACCACAAAGGGAGCCATGGTCAACACATCCGAGCTGGCATTAAACCCCTTGGAGGTACCCAGCTCGACGCCGGCAACGACCGAATTATTGGCAAACCCTTCATCGATAAAAGGTTTCACAAAAGCGATAAAAGTAGCGTCCACAACCCCATAGGTGATCAACGCCAGAATCGAGATGACAAATACCCCTTTGAGGGGCTTGAGGTAGGTCAGCAAACGTCTGAAAACTGTCCAGACTTCACGTTGTTGAGATGTGCTCATCAGCGAAACTATATTTATGACAAAGTCGCCATTCTACTCTGGATTCCCTGCCATACCAAACCCAAACAAGCGGTTATACCAAAATGGCGCCAGATCCTCGCGGTAACTGTGCACTGTGTAACCCTGGCCATCAAAGTGGAGACTCACCTGCCCCAGCTCCCCGGAAATCAAGGCTTGGGCGCCGATGGCCCGATACCTCAAGCGTATCTCCTCCTTGGGAAATCCCCAGCGATTGCCATGCCCGGCAGCAAACAACACCCACTCGGGTGCGATTGCGCCGATAAACTCAGGATGGGATGAAGTACGGCTGCCATGATGGGGCGCCAGTAAAATATCACTCTCAAGTGAGCCTTTTCCATGCAATAAGGCGACCTCACCGGCCAATTCTATATCCCCCGGCAACAGCACCCTATGATGACCATCGAAGAGTTGCAGTACGCAGGAGCCGTTGTTGCCTGGCTCAGGCACTTTGGGGCCAAGAAAGTTAAGCTCTATCCCTTGCCAATCAAGCATCCCCGGACGGCAGCCCCTGTGCCAACGCTTTGAATGACGGCTCTGTAGCTCAGAAACATCGGTTATCAACCCTGCCTTGTCAAAGGCCTGCATCAGCACTTGAGTGCCACCGGCGTGGTCATTATCCCCATGGCTGATAATCAGGTAATCGAGTTTGGTCACACCTTTGGCACCAAGGAAAGGCACTATCACCCGCTCTGCGTAGCTGAAACGCTCGCCAAAGGCCGCACCTGTATCATAAAGCAAGGCATGTGGCCCCTTTTGTACCACCACAGCCAGCCCCTGGCCTACATCCAACATATGCATTTGCCAGCCCTTGGGTTTGAGCAGGCCAAGCCATAGCCCGAGCTGCAGTACAAAGGGTATTATCAGCAGCATCGCCACTCCCCGCCCCTTGGGCAGCAAACGCCAGCAAAGCCATGCCGGAAACAGCAACAGCGCCGCGGCGCTGAGAGCCTGCGGCAACATGAGCCAGCCACCGGGAAGCTGACTATTGAACTGCCATAATTTTTGTACCGGCCAGAGACTGAAAGACGCCAATTGCCAAGGCATGAGTGCCACTGCATCCATGCCGAGAACGGAAAATATCGACCACAGCAGCAGTGCCAGCAGCGCCAGGGGGATCACCAGCAAACTGAACCAAGGCACCAGCAGCAAATTGAGCCACAAACTGTGAACCGTCACGGCGCCAAAGAGTACCGCCTGCAGTAGCGACAGCCCCAGACAAAGGCGCCACTGTATCGCCCAGAATGCCAGGGCCCAGCGCTTGAGCTTTGCTGGCCAGTGGGTCAGTACTTGCTCCTGCTCCAGAGCCTTAGGATTATGAACTTGGTGATTAAGGCTCAACAGAATTAACGCCAGCGCCGAAAATGACAGCCAAAAGCCGCCACTGAGACTGGCCAAGGGATCAATCAAGAGCACACAGGCCAGTGCCCACAGCAGCCGCTCCCAGGCCGAGGCATAGCGCATCATTAAAGTCGATAACACCAACAAGCACAGCATCAACAAGGCTCTTTGGGTGGCAATGGCAAAACCTGCCAGATAGGCATAAAAGAGTGCCATCAGCAATGCCGCCAAAGATGCCAGTACCAAATTGCGCCGCCCATAGACGGGTGCCCAACGCTTGAGCGCTCCAAAACTCAGCAGATAACACCAGAAAGCGACCACCGAAAGATGCAACCCCGAAATCGCCACCAAGTGGGCATTGCCGGATTGGCGTAACTCTTGCCAGCGCGCCTCGGAAAAGAGTGACCGCTCACCCAAGGTCAGCGCCAGCAGCAAATCACCGCCCTCAATTTCGGCCAATACTGGAGTTAACTCTGTGACCAAACGTGCCCGAAGCCCAGTTGATGGCAACAGCCGCTCACCTGATATTACCTGGCCTCTGGCGGTTATCCGCTCACCAAGCAGATAGCGCTGACGATTGAAGCCGCCCTGATTGAGCACGGCGGCAAAGGATCTGGGCTTGACTTCAAACTGCCACACCTCACCCAATTGCGGCGACGGCAATGCATCCCCCTGCCAGCTCAAACGCCACATCGAGGCCAGGGGTGCCAACAGGGTTGCAGAATTATCATCAATTGGCCGAATATCCATGCGGATCCAGTCGCCGTTTGCAGAAACTAGTGATATGATTTCGCCCCGCAGTGTCTGAGTAACAGATGTTTCAGAGCTGGATGATGAGTCAGTAAGGCTTTTAATATCAATGACTAACTGACAGTAAACACTGACCCACAGCACGCCGCCCAAAGCACCATAGAGCAAAGCTCTTCCCTTGGGGATCCAGCTCCCGCTCCAGACTCTGAGGCACAAAACCAGCAGCACTGCAATAATTGGCAATGAGAATAAGGGCGGTATCCAGGGCCAAAGCATGGCCGAAAGTACGGCGATGCCAAAGCCCGATAAGCATTGATTCATCATTGAGTAATTTAAGACAGCAATCTGAGCCTATGCCAAAAAAGATCATTCAGAGATTCATGCCCGATCCGGAGAAACTGAGGAATCATAAACACCTCAAGATCTTCGGCAGCCTGCTGAACAAACCCAATCTTTGGGCACTGAATCGCCGCTCTGCCCCCGGCGCCTTCGCCATAGGCCTGTTTGTTGCCTGGATGCCAATGCCGTTTCAAATGGTGTTGGCGGCGGCGCTGGCGATCTACTTTCATGTCAACCTGCCGGTGTCAGTCGCTCTGGTTTGGATTACTAACCCAGTAACCATGCCGGCCATGTTTTATCTGGCTTATTTGATAGGTGCCAAGCTGCTCAATCACCCGCCGCAGCAGTTTGTCTTCGAAGCCAGTTGGGCCTGGATAGAATCCTCCATCAGCACCATAGGCCCACCTTTCCTGTTCGGTTGTTTGGTATTGGGTGTGATCAGCGCCCTGACGGGATATTTTGTGATCAAGAGTGCCTGGCAGTACTCCATCTATCTGCAGTGGCAAAAACGACGTAAATAACTGCTGCTGGCAGTAACGTCACTGGAGCGGCACAATTCAGGGATACTTCAGGAGTACTTCAGGGATACATAGTCTTAGCGCTAACCAAACTTGGCAACCCAAAGCGCATTCAACCAACAAATAGCAAGAACCCGGCGATGGCCGGGTTCTTGCTATTTAGGATCTGCCTGTCGCTTATCAACGCCCGGCCAGGGCGGTTGCCGGGGCTATTCGACTGGCCCTGAATGCCGGATACAAGGTAGCCAGCAGACTCATCAGCAGCGCCATAGCCACCACGGCCAACACATCGGTGAGCTCAAGCCTGGATGGCAAGAAATCGATAAAATAGATATCCCCCGAGAGCAACTTATGCCCGGTCAACTGCTCAATCCCCTTGGCGATGGCCGAGAGATTCTTGGCCAGCAATACCCCCAGCAAGGTTCCTATGGCGCAGCCCAGCACACCATTGAGCGCGCCCTGGACAATAAATACCAGCATCACGGCGCCGCGCTTAAGTCCCATGGTCATCAAGATGGCGATTTCCGAAGCCTTGTCACGCACCGCCATTACCAGGGTGGAGACTATGTTGAAACAAGCCACACCTATTACCAATGCCAGCACCAGATACATGACGGTGCGCACCAGCTGAATGTCCTGGTAGAGGTGGCCCTGGGTGCGGGTCCAGTCATTGAGATACAAAGTCTGGCTCTGGGCATAACCCAGCTCGCGAATCAGCCGCGGCGCTTCAAATACCCGCTCAACCTTGATTCTCACCCCGGTCACCTCGTCTGCAAGCCCAAGCAGGCGCTGGGCATAGGCCATGGGCACATAAGCCGTGGTGTATTCAAGCTCGCCGCCGAGACGAAAACTGCCGCTTATCAACAACGAATGACTGCGGGCCTGCGCCAGTTGACCACTGCCCTGGCCATGGGGTGATGGCAGATAGAGGGTCAGGCGATCACCCACCTTAAGTCCCAGTTTGTCCAGCATCCCCTGGCCCAGCACGATATGATTGCTGTCGCCCTCAAGGCTCTGCCAGCTTTCCTGTGTCAGATACTGACTCAGGGTCGAAACCCGCGCTTCGGCCTCGGGGTTAACCCCCACCACAGACAAACCGACAAAACCGCCCGGCTTTTGCACCAAGCCCTGCATACGTACCAGAGGAGCGGCGGCGCTGATGCCGTCGATTTGCTCGGCGTCCGACACTATCTGACGCCAGTCATGAATAGGTTCGCGGACCTGGCTCAACTCCCCCTGGGGCACAACCCCGAGCAGGCGCTGCTCCAACTCGCGCTCAAAGCCATTCATCGCCGACAGCACCAGAATAAGCACGGCAACCCCGAGGGCGATACCTGCGGTGGAAGCAAAAGAGATAAAACTGATAAAGCTGCTGCTCTGGCGGGCGCGGTAAAAGCGCCAGCCGATGACCAGGGGCAGCAAGGCGGGATGCGCCGTCATTGGCCCGCCTCCGGCGCCGACAAACGACCATCGACCATCTGCAGCTGCCTATCCATCCTGGCTGCCAGTTGATGATCATGGGTTACCACCACAAAAGCCGTGCCCAGTTGCGAGGCCAGCTCGCGGATAAGCTCATAGACAGCCTCGCCGCTGTGGGCATCCAGGTTACCCGTAGGTTCATCGGCAAGTACCACTTTGGGGCTGTTGATCAAGGCCCTGGCAATGGCCACCCGCTGGCGCTCACCACCGGAAAGCTCCGCCGGGGTGTGATCCAATCTATGTCCCAGCCCCACTCTTTCGAGCAAGGCCCTGGCCTGCGCTCGCACTTCCGCCTTGGGGCGACCGGCAATCAGCCCCGGCATGGCCACATTTTCCAGGGCGTTGAATTCGGGTAACAGATGATGAAACTGGTAGATAAAGCCCATCGCCTGATTGCGCAGCTGTGCCTGGCGGGAGGCCGAGGCTTTGTATAAATCCTCGCCCTCGAGCAACACCTGACCGGCAGAGGGCTTATCCAGGGTGCCAAGAATATGCAGTAAGGTACTCTTGCCCGAGCCCGAACTGCCGACAATCGCCAACTGCTCCCCCGGATACACCTTGAGGTCGACCTGCTCCAGCACCTTGGTGCTGAGCTTGCCTTCCTGATAACTCTTGCTGACGGCTTTGGCTTCAAGGAGCGCGGCTTGTTGCATGGTATTGATTCTCTTATTCATATCTAAGTGCAGTCGCAGGTTCTACCCGGGCGGCCCGAATGGCCGGGTACAAGGTGGCGGCCAGAGTCATCAGCAGAGTGCCGATGGCGATAAGCACCAGTTGCTGTGGTTCCAGCTGCACGGGTAACCTCTGCCCGGCGCCCAATACAGCAATCCCCAGGGTCGACAGCAGCGGATTGATGTTGAGGGTGGCCACTATGCCAACCCCGAGGCCCAGCGCCAGGCCTATCAGAGCGTTGAGGGAGCCCTGGGAGATAAAAATGGTCATGATATCCAGCCTGCCCAGCCCCTGGGTCTTGAGCACGGCGACATCGGCAGTTTTATCCACCACCATCATCACCAGCGCCGAGACAATATTGAAGGCTGCCACCGCGACAATCAGGCTTAACATCAAAGACATCATGTTCTTTTCCATCTTCACCGCGGCGAAGAGATGGCCATAACTGTCACGCCAGTCGCTGACGCTCACCTCAACGCCCTTAGCTTCGAACAAATGTTCAACCTTGGGCGTCAGCGCCGGGGCGCTGAAGGGGTCGCTCAGAAACAGCCTGAGATCCTGAATTTGCTTTGGCGACTGACGCATCAAGCGGCGGGCATCTTCATAGTGCAGAAAAGCCACCCCGGCATCGACCTGAGAACCCATCTCAAAAATACCCGCCACTTCAAAAATTCGCTGGCTGGGAACAGGCCCGAGCGGCGAGTACACCACACCATCACCGCTGAGCAGACGCAGCTTGTCTCCGGTGGCAACATTGAGCCGCCGTGCCAGCTCTGAGCCCAACAACACCCGGTAGCTGCCGCTGCTGAGCGAATCGAAGGCATCCAGATAGGCGTGTTTGGCTATAACCGAGAGATTTTTTTCGGCCTCGGGGTAGATGCCATAGAGCTGCACCGCACTGATATTATCGGCCGACTGGGCCATCGCCTGGGTGGTCGCCGAGGGCGCCAGCCCAAGCACGCCGGGCAATTGCTGTAAATCACCTTTAAAGCTTTGCCAGTCATCAAAAGAGTGGTCTGTATGTACTGTCAGTTGTGGAATGGCCCCCAGGATACGGGTCTTGAGCTGGCCTTCCAGGCCGTTCATCACAGAGCTGACAATAATCAATGCTGCCACCCCGAGAAAAATCCCGCTGACGGCGAAGAAGGTAATAAAGGAAGCAAAAGCGTTGGCCTTGCGGGCACGCCAGTAACGATAACCTATGTAAAATGAGAGTCCCGGATTCATGAGAGGGATAGCATGTCCTGTGCGCTGCGCTTGCTAAATCAATGAAGTGGGCACGATAATAGGTGGATTGACCGGGTAAATACAAGAGGCGGGACCTTGTTTCCTGAATCCAATCCATACTTCAGCGTGCCCCACGCCTTCGATGTCTATCTCAGCCTCTGGCCCAAGGACACTCCCTTGCCGACCGAGAGCCAACTGCTGGCGATGCAATCCACCGGCTTGAAACTGATGAGCGAGGTCAAGGCGCTGGAAGCCGGCTGTTTGTTACAGCTGAGGCAACTCGGCGATGAGGGCCGGGCGATAGTCGACTACCTCAAACTCCAGTCCCGTAAGATAGATCTGGTGTTACAGCACGTATTGGAGCAGGAGAGCCGCGAAGGCCAACACTGTCCCGGGGTGCAATTTGGCGGCAGCGGCGTGCGGGTGCAGTTACCCCAGGCACTGGACGCCGGTACATTTTGCAAGCTGACCCTGTTTATTCGCGATGAAATCCTGTCCTTGCAGTGTATCGCCTCGGTGCGGGAATGCCGCGCCGACCCAGGCCATGAAGGCCAGTTTCTGGCCGATCTCGACTATCGGGTGATCCAGGATGCCGATATCGAACTCTTGGTCAAGGCCAGTCTCAGCGTGCAACAAAAGCAGCTCAAAAGGCGTAAGGCCAGTCAGGATCCCAACTGGCATGAGCCATCCTAAATCTCTACAATGGTGCGCAATCCATTCAGAATGAATCTGTTATCACATCTTCAATGAATAAGTTTTCTGTACTGGCGCCTGCGGGTGCCCCAAAGGCCGGCGAGATCCGCCATCTCGGCCTCGGCGAAGGCGTGGAGCGCGCGCTGACCTTGGCCAACCTCGCCCGCCAACATCAAGGTGTCAGCCTGTTGGTAACAGCAGATACGCCAACCGCCCTGACACTGGAAGCCGAACTTAAATACCTTCTGGGTGATGCCCTGCCCGTGTGGTTGTTTCCCGATCGGGAGACCCTGCCCTACGACAGCTTTTCGCCGCATCAGGATCTAATCTCCCAGCGGCTGGAAACCCTGTCAAGGTTGCCAAGTGCCAAGCGCGCCCTGGTAATAGTGCCCATCAACACCCTGATGGTGCGACTGCCGCCCAAGTCCTTCCTGTCGGCCAATGTGATGTTGCTGAACAAGGGTGACAACTACAGCCTGCAACAGATGCGCGAGCACTTGGTCAGCGCCGGTTATCATCTGGTCGGCCAGGTTTATGAACATGGCGAATTTGCCATTCGCGGCTCGATTCTGGATATCTTTCCCATGGGCTCAGCCGAGCCGCTGCGAATTGAACTGTTCGATGATGAAGTGGAATCGATTCGCCATTTCGATCCTGAAACCCAGCTATCCAAGGAACCCCTGTCGCAGATACGAATGCTGCCGGCCAAGGAGTTCCCCACAGATGAACGGGCCATAGAAGGCTTCCGCCAGCGTTATCGGCGCTATTTTGAAGTATTGGTTAAAGAGCCCGAGTCCATCTATCAGCAGGTGAGCCGCCATTTGATGCCCGCCGGTATCGAAAACTACCTGCCCTTGTTCTTTGATGAAACCGCGACCCTATTAGACTATTTTGCCGGCGATGTGCAACTGCTGACGCTGGGCGACCTGCAGCAGGCCGCCGACACCCACCTGACTCAGGTGCGCAATCGCTATGAAGACAGGCGGGTCGATCCGCTGCGGCCCTTGCTGGCCCCGGCCGACCTATATCTGTTGACCGAGCAGCTGTTTGCCGCCTTCAAGCGCTGGCCAAGACTGCAGCTGAGCCAGGTGGATGCCCAAAAACAGCAGCAATTGGCTGCAGTAAGCGCGCTGCCGGATATCTCGGTCAACCATAAGCTGAAGCAGCCCTTGCAGGCGTTGGCCGACTATATCGCCTCGGCAGGCAGAGTTCTGCTCAGCGCCGAATCCGAAGGCCGCCGCGAGGCGCTGATGGAGTTGCTGGCCAAGATAGAGTTGCGCCCGGTACTGTTCCCGCATCTTAAGGCGTTTATCGACTCGGATGCACAGCTGGGGTTAATCGTCTCGCCCCTTGCCAAGGGCTGCGTACTCCATGAGCCCAAGCTGAGCATAATTTGCGAAACCGAGCTCTTCGGTCAGCGGATCTCCCAGCAGAGACGGCGGGAAAAACAGCGGCAGATCAGCAGCGATGCCCTGATTAAAAACCTCGCCGAGCTCAAGGTCGGCCAACCCATAGTGCACCTGGAGCACGGGGTCGCCCTCTATCAGGGGCTGGAAACCCTGGATACCGGCGGCGTGGTGGCCGAATACCTCAAGCTGGAATACGCCGGTGGCGACAAACTCTATGTGCCTGTGTCGTCACTCCACCTCATCAGCCGCTACGCCGTGGCACCGGATGAATCCCCCAACCTCAACAAGTTGGGTAACGAGAGCTGGGCCAAGGCCAAGAAGAAGGCGATTGAGCGCATTCGTGATGTGGCCGCCGAGCTGCTGGATGTTTACGCTCGCCGTCAGGCCCGCCCCGGCGAGGCCTGTGAACTGGATGAGACCGAATACGCCCTGTTCGCCCAGGGTTTCCCGTTCGAGGAGACAGTGGATCAGGAAACCTCCATCGCCGCCGTTCTCGCCGACATGCAGTCACCGGTGGCCATGGACCGTCTGATCTGTGGTGACGTGGGCTTTGGCAAGACAGAAGTGGCCATGCGCGCCGCCTTTGTTGCCGTCAACGCCGGCAAGCAGGTGGTGGTGTTGGTGCCCACGACTCTGCTGGCTCAGCAGCACTATGAAAACTTCAAGGACAGGTTCGCCGACTGGCCGGTGCAGATTGAAGTCATGTCCCGTTTTCGCACCGCCAAAGAGCAGCAACAGGTGATTGCCGACCTGGCAAACGGCAAAGTGGATATTGTTATCGGCACCCATAAGCTGCTCAACAGCGAGGTAAAATTTGACGCCCTCGGCCTGCTTATCATAGATGAGGAGCACAGGTTCGGGGTACGGCAGAAAGAGAAGATCAAGGCGCTCAGGGCCAATGTGGATATTCTCACCCTGACGGCGACCCCTATTCCCCGCACCCTGAATATGGCCATGTCCGGCATGCGGGATCTGTCGATTATCGCCACCCCGCCGGCCAAACGCCTGGCGGTGAAAACTTTTGTGCGCGAATACGACAAGGCCAGTGTCCGTGAGGCCATAGAGCGGGAGATCCTCCGTGGCGGCCAGGTCTATTACCTGCACAACAATGTGGAGAGCATAGAGAAACGCGCCGAGGAGCTGCGCGAGCTGTTGCCCGATGCCAGAGTGGTAGTGGCCCACGGCCAGATGCGCGAGCGCGAGCTGGAGCGGGTAATGTCAGATTTTTACCACAGACGCTACAACGTGTTGGTGTGTACCACCATTATTGAAACCGGTATTGATGTACCGAGCGCCAACACCATCATCATAGAGCGGGCCGACACCTTCGGATTGGCGCAGCTGCATCAGCTCAGGGGCCGGGTTGGCCGCTCCCATCACCAGGCTTATGCCTATCTGATGACCCCGCATCCGAAACGCATGACCTCAGATGCCCGCAAGCGCCTGGAAGCGATTGACGCTCTGGAAGATCTCGGTGCCGGCTTTATGCTGGCGACTCAGGATCTGGAGATCCGCGGCGCCGGTGAATTGCTGGGGGATGAACAGAGCGGCCACATCTCCAAGATAGGCTTCAGCCTCTACATGGAGATGCTGGAGTCGGCGGTCAAGGCGCTGAAACAGGGTAAGGAGCCATCTTTGGCACAGATGCTCAACCAGCAGTGTGAAATCGAGCTGAGGATCCCGGCGCTGTTGCCGGAAGACTATGTGGGCGATGTCAATATTCGCCTGTCGCTCTACAAACGGATAGCCAACTGCACTACGGAAGCGGCGCTGGATGAGCTCAAGGTGGAACTGATTGACCGTTTCGGTTTGTTGCCTGAAGCTACCCGAAACCTGATGCAACTGACACTCTACAAGCATCAGGCCACCGCGCTCGGGCTGAAAAAACTCGATTTTCACGCCCGCGGCGGCAGTGTCGAGTTCAGTGACGATCATATTATCGATCCCGGCTTTATCATCGGCCTGTTGCAATCCCAGCCACAAATCTATCGAATGGATGGACCGAATAAGTTAAAGTTCACCCTGGCGGCCGAAAGCAGTAAAGAACGCCTGGAGATGGTAGGTATTCTGCTGCAACAACTGGCACAACACACTGTGGGAGAAAAATAGTGTATCGAAATATGCTGGCAACCCTGGTTCTGGGGCTGACACTTTCGCCTGTATTGCAGGCGGCACAATATCCTTGGTACGAAGTCGAGGTATACCTGTTTGAGCGCCCCGGGCCAAGCACGGAAAAGTGGCCGGATACGCCGCTGGAGCTCAAACTGAACAAGACCATAGACTTGATCACTCCCCAGGTCGCCACCGAAATCAGCTCAAGCAGCATGGCTGGGGGAGACTGTGATCCGCAATGGCAATCTCAATCCGCAGGCAGCGCAGCAGATAAGGCTCTCAATAACGATGCCTCCGGCTCACAGCGCGGCCGCCCCCTTCAGGCAGGCCAAGTGATATCTCTGGCCCAGGCCGATAACACGACTCAAGCGGATGCCACCGCTTTGCCTTGCCAACAGCGGCAAGCGGAAATCCGTATGCCCAAGCAGTTGCCTGTGAATATCAGCCCCAGAGACAGCAGCACAGCCGCCCAACCCGGCGCCCTGCTGCTCAGTGAAAGTCGGGCCCAATTTGGCGGTGTTATCAATGCCCTCAAGCGGCAACGCGGTTTGAAAGGGCTTTTGCATCTCACCTGGCAGCAACAGATGAAACCCCGCCACAGAGCCGAGGCACTGCATCTCTTCGGTGGCCGTAACTTTGGCTCAGACTTCAAGCTTTCAGGCTTGCCCCAGAGCCAGTTGGACACGGCTTCGAACTCATCTTTGAATGGTTTATCAGAAGACTTATCTGAAGAAAAACTGCCTGAGCAAGCATTGGACAATGGCCTGAGTGAACCAACTCAAATGGGCAGTGAGGAATATGCAGCGCTTGGGAGCTTGATGGTGCCGCAAACGCCCAAGGCAGTGTGGGAGCTTGATGGGCTTTTGAATATCTATCTCAGCCATTATCTCTATGTGGAAACCCGCTTTAACTTGAGGGAAGCCGGCTATAAATCTCTGGCCACCCAGGAAGGTGAGCCTGAGCTGCAAACTCCCTTTCTTTACAGCATTCCCATGGAGCAAAATCGCCGTATTCGCAGCGGGGAAATACACTACTTCGATCATCCCAGAATGGGGATGATCCTACAGGTAAGGCGTATGGCTCAGCCGGGCAGCCAAACTCAAGCTGAAAGTAGCGAAGAGCTCTGATCAGTGGCTGATAGAGAAGTCGAGGTAGATCTCATCTGCCTCGTCTTCTTCCACATAGACACTATCGACCCGCGCCTGAGGTGGCCCCTGTTCGCACCAGGTTATTAAGTGATCGACGGCCGGATAAGCCCCCTGCGCCAACACTTCAACCGAACCATCTTCTTTGTTGCGCACATACCCCGTCACCCCCAGTGACTGAGCCTTTTGCTGGGTAAAACGTCTGAAACAGACTCCCTGCACCTTGCCTTTTACAGTCAGCAGCACCCGCTTCATGGGCGTCTCCTTGTGGCTTCATTATCTTGCTATGCTTATAAATCAAGCAGTTGATTAACAAAAAAGCAAAAAAAACAGCTAACAAAAGAGTGTTAGCTGCATCGGGCGACATACGCAAAATGTCCGGTAATTTTGCAACCACAAAGCGTAACACTTTGTATCAAAACCACCATAAAACGTAACTTTACACAGCTACAGGCCCGATGCAACCAGCGCAACAAACGGAACAACAACCCGAAACCCCTCTCGTGACATCGATCACAAAAAGGGCTTGTTTTACCGCACAAAAGAGGGTTTAACCGACGCGCTCTACACCCTCATTCTGCTTGAAGGCTTTTATCTGAGTCAAATGGCTCGCCAGCGAGGCAAACTTATGACTCTGCTGCTTATCCCAAACCACTTCATAATAGCGGCTGAGCAAAGCATGACTGCGGGTGCTATCCAAAACTTCATCCTCGGTCGACAGCAGGCACAGGGCGCGGTTACGGTTCTTGCTGCGAAAATCGGTCACGCACTTGCTGGCAATATCGGCGTACTCTTCCGGCCTGTCTATCTTGCCGGGCATGTTTTCCTCCGGCCAAAGATTGGGGTTGACCAATATCGCCTTGAGCCCGGACAGGAAAGCAATTCGTTCGGCCCAATAGGCCCCCAGCCCCACACCTATGATCAATGGCTTGGGATCGTCAGTGAGTTTAAGCTGCTTACTGACCTCATTCAGCAGATGCTGCATATCGTGTCTGGGATGCTGGGTGCTGTAGCTGATGAGACGCACATCATCATCAATAAACTGTAACTGCCTGACTTTTTCATGATTACCCGGGCTGGTGGCATCAAATCCGTGAAAATACAAAATCATTTTGTTTCCTCAAGTCTCATTCCAGTCATGGTTATACAGGTTTCAAACTAACCAAGTTAGTTTGCGCCTATATTGTGCCAAATCAATTTTTTGTGGATGAAATCCTTGCCGCCAGCTCGCGGGCTCGCTCCCAGCGCGCTTCATCCTGCAATGCTTGCATCACCTTAGCAGGGTCTGCCCTCAATGTCGCAGCCGGAAAAGGATTGCCCTCGGGCCAAGGGAAGTCTCCCAGAAGGCTTCTGGCGCCCTCGGGGTCATTGCATACCAATACCATGTTACAACCGGCTTCCAGTGCCGCTCTGGCCCTGGCCTGATAGTCTCCTGCTACCGCCGCCCCTTTCATGCCGAGATCGTCCGAGAAAATCACTCCATTAAAGGCCAGTTTGCCGCGCAGCTCCTGCTGGAGCCAAAAAGATGAAAATCCGGCGGGGTTTGGGTCTACTTCGGGATAAATCACATGAGCCGGCATAATACCTTGGAGCATCTCTTTGGCGATCAGCTGTGAAAAAGGCTGCATATCACACTCGGCAATCTCTTGATAGCTGCGCGGGTCGACCGGCTGGGCAATATGGGAGTCGGCCTCGACGCTGCCGTGGCCGGGAAAATGTTTGCCCACTGCGGCCATACCGGCCTCAGTCATGCCTTCAATAAAGGCCGCTGCCAGCGCGGTGACCTGCTCGGGCTTGGAGGCGAAACTTCGGGTGCCTATCACCTGACTGATACCATTGAGATCGAGCACAGGGGCAAAGCTTAAATCTATGTCGCAGGCCAATAGCTCGACGGCCATCAAAAAGCCCAGCTCTTTGGCCCAGGTTGTTGCCAGCTCCAGCGAGCCTGCGGCGGCCGGCAATATATCGCCCATGGCTGGGATTTGGGTAAATCCCTCGCGAAAACGCTGTACCCTGCCCCCTTCATGATCGACGGCAATTAGCAGTTCGGGACGCACCCGACGAACCGCGCGGATCAGGGCTATCAGTTGCTCTCTGTCTTGGTAATTACGGCTGAAAAGAATTAGGCCGCCAACGGCCGGATGTTGCAGGACAGACGCCTCCTCTTGGGTCAACTCGACAGAGGCAAGATCCAGCATTAAGTGACTCATAAACATCTCCAACAGGGTACCGCGCATGAAAGCGACTGAAAAAGGTACGAAATGGTGTTAGCCCCGATACAGGTATGGCAGCAAGGAAAGCGCAACCAGGGTCAATCCCTTTGTTAGCAAGGCTAATGCAACCTTAGCTTAATAAGAATAACTAATGATATTCCAGGCCAAAAGTATGGGATACTTGCCCATGGGCAGAGTAACTTGGGTCAAGGTTACTCCGAAACCTGCGCATGCGCGAGCAATGCGCCTCCCAATGACTAAAATAACAACGAAACAGCAACAGGGTTAACCAAATGATTAGCGTATTCGATATGTTCAAGATAGGTATAGGGCCTTCCAGTTCCCATACCGTGGGTCCGATGAAAGCGGGCAAAATCTTTATCGAACAACTGGCTGCAGATGACTTACTTGGACAGGTCGACGAACTGCAGGCAGAACTTTTTGGCTCTCTTGGACAAACGGGCAAGGGCCACGGTACCGGCAAGGCAGTGATTCTGGGATTGATGGGGGAAGATCCGGAAACCGTCGACACCGACAGCATAGAGGCGATTCTGGCAGAAGTAGCCGACAGCCAGACACTGACGCTCAGCGATGGCCGTAAGGTTAAGTTTACCCGCGAAGATGGTATCACCTACCACAGGCGCAAGACACTGCCGGCACACGCCAACGCCATGACACTCTACGCCCTCAAGGCCGGAGAGTGTTTGTATCAACGCACTTACTACTCGGTCGGCGGCGGTTTTATTCTCGATGAAGATGAAATTCAGCAGCGTAACGCTTCTCCGGCGACTCCCATCGCCCAGGCGCCTTACGATTTCAATACCGCCAGCGAACTGTTGGAGCTTTGCTGCGACAATGGCCTGAGCATCTCTTCGCTGATGATGGCCAATGAGCTCAGCATAGCCCCAGAAGATGAAGTCAAAGCCAAACTGTGGCATATCTGGCAAACCATGAAAGCCTGCGTCGAAAAAGGCTATCAGAAAGAAGGCATTTTGCCCGGTGGCCTTAAACTGCGCCGCCGCGCCCCGGCGCTGCATCGCCGCCTCAAGGCCGAAGGCCGCAACAATATCGATCCCCTCAATGCCATGGATTGGGTGGACTTGTTTGCCCTGTCTGTGAATGAGCAAAATGCCGCCGGCGATCGGGTGGTAACGGCGCCCACCAATGGCGCCGCCGGTATCATCCCTGCCGTGCTCTGCTACTACGACACCTTTGTTCAGGAAGTGGATGAAGATGTCTGTTGCCGTTTTCTGTTGACGGCGGCGGCCATAGGGATTCTGTACAAGAAAAACGCCTCCATTTCCGGAGCCGAGGTTGGCTGTCAGGGCGAAGTCGGCGTGGCTTGCTCTATGGCCGCCGCCGCACTGACCGAAATCATGGGTGGTACGGTCGAGCATGTTGAAAACGCGGCAGAAATCGGTATGGAACACAATCTGGGGTTGACTTGCGATCCTGTCGGCGGCCTGGTGCAGGTTCCCTGTATCGAACGAAACGCCATGGGCGCTGTCAAGGCCATCAACGCCTCACGCATGGCACTGCGCGGCGATGGTAATCACAAGGTTTCCCTGGATAAGGTGATCAAGACCATGATGGACACCGGCAAAGATATGCGCAGCAAGTACAAGGAAACCGCCAAAGGCGGCCTGGCAGTTAATATCGTCGAGTGTTGATTACCAAATCAATCTCTCCAGTAGTCCCACCAAAAACAGGACTATCTTCCCGATAAAAGAAGAGCGCCAAATTTGGCGCTCTTCTTTTTTAAACTTATTCATTTTAAAGGACTCCCGAAACCTACATCAGTGGATGATTATTGATCTGACACAGTATTTCGAACACAGTCCCAGGCAATAACACTTTATCCTGAGCTATTAATTAACTTTCAGGCATAGCTTATGCAAGTACTGGCCATAATCACTATTCATCATAGGTTTTACAACCCTTAATAGATCTTGTTTATCGGATAGCGCGGAAAACCTCGCCGTTCAGGGCGAGGATGAATAGCGCAACGGCGAAGCCGTTCTGAGGGCTACGCCGGAGTTTGTTGCTGCTCAATATACTGCCGGATGATCTCAATTGGCGCACCACCACAGCTCCCCGCAAAATAACTGGGCGACCAGAGCGCACCTCCCCAGAGTTTCTTTTTGATCGAAGGGTAATTCTTTTTTCGGATCATCCGGCTGGATACACCTTTGAGACTGTTAACCAGATTCGACACGGCCACCTTCGGCGGGTAATTCACCAACAAATGCACATGGTCGTCTTCACCGTCGAACTCAACCAGCTCTGATTCAAAATCAAGACAGACCTTTTCAAAAAAGATTTTTAGATCATCCAGCACTTCTTTGGTAAAGACATTTCGTCGGTATTTTGTTACAAAGACCAAATGAACGTGCATTTTAAAAACGCAATGCCTGCCATGCCTTAAATCGTTTTCAATTTCCATAGACCAATCTATAATTGAGTTGTATTGACACAGTATGAGCAAGCCATGCAACGACTGCAAGCCTACAAATTCGAACTGATTGTCACTGGAGAGCAGCAGCGCCAGATGCGCCGCTTCTCCGGTGCTTGTCGGTTTGTCTATAACAAGGCGCTGGCGTTGCAAAAAGAACGACATGAGCAGGGTGAAAAGAAACTATCGGCCTTTGAACTGAATAATCTGTTACCACAATGGAAAGCAGAGCCAGAAACAAAATGGCTGTCTGATTCACCTTCTCAAACGCTGCAACAGTCGCTGAAAGATTTAGATCGGGCGTACAAAAATTTCTTTGCCAAACGAGCAGACTTCCCGCGCTTCAAAAAGAAGGGTCAGTCAGATAGCTTTCGCTATCCACAAGGGGTGAAACTGGAGCAAGGCAATAATCGACTCTTCCTGCCCAAGCTCGGCTGGCTGCGTTACCGCAACAGCCGGACGGTGGAAGGTGAGATTAAAAACGTCACGGTCAGTCAGGTTTGTGGTAAGTGGTATGTATCGATCCAGACCGAGCGGGAAGTTGAAATTGCCGTGCATCAGGGCGATGCCATCGGCATTGACATGGGCATTGCCCGCTTTGCCACCCTGTCCGATGGCCGTTTTTACGCCCCGCTCAACAGTTTCAAACGGCACGAAACCGCTTTGCGCAAGGCGCAGCAGGCCATGAGCCGCAAGGTAAAATTCAGCAATAACTGGAAAAAGGCCAAAGCCAAAGTTCAGCGCATTCATTCCAATATCGGCAACAGCCGCCGTGACTACCTGCATAAAATCTCAAACGACATTAGCAAAAACCACGCGATAGTCTGTATTGAAGATTTGCAGGTCAAAAACATGTCAAAATCAGCGGCAGGAACCGCCGAGCAACAGGGTAGGAATGTTAGGGCGAAGTCAGGCCTGAATAAAGCCATTCTTGATCAAGGCTGGTTTGAGTTCCGTTGCCAGCTCGATTACAAGCTGGCATGGAATGGTGGCCACCTGATCGCCGTTCCACCGAAAAACACCAGCCGGACGTGTCCGTGCTGTGGTCACATATCGAAGGATAACCGCGCCACGCAAGCTCGGTTTGCCTGTGTGGAATGTGGCTTTGAAGAAAACGCCGATGTCGTCGGCGCGATCAATGTATTAAGGGCGGGACACGCCCGATTAGCCTGTGAAGTGAGTGGTGCAACAATGCCGCCAGCAGCAGGAACCCACCGAAGCGAGTCCGGCGTTCGCGCCTAACCGCAGTAGGAATCCTCGTCGTTTACGGCGAGGAGGATGTCAAT
>NZ_JBKORL010000116.1:0-21953 GCF_047314525.1 Shewanella sp. BJSY2023SW007
ATTGACATCCTCCTCGCCGTAAACGACGAGGATTCCTACTGCGGTTAGGCGCGAACGCCGGACTCGCTTCGGTGGGTTCCTGCTGCTGGCGGCATTGTTGCACCACTCACTTCACAGGCTAATCGGGCGTGTCCCGCCCTTAATACATTGATCGCGCCGACGACATCGGCGTTTTCTTCAAAGCCACATTCCACACAGGCAAACCGAGCTTGCGTGGCGCGGTTATCCTTCGATATGTGACCACAGCACGGACACGTCCGGCTGGTGTTTTTCGGTGGAACGGCGATCAGGTGGCCACCATTCCATGCCAGCTTGTAATCGAGCTGGCAACGGAACTCAAACCAGCCTTGATCAAGAATGGCTTTATTCAGGCCTGACTTCGCCCTAACATTCCTACCCTGTTGCTCGGCGGTTCCTGCCGCTGATTTTGACATGTTTTTGACCTGCAAATCTTCAATACAGACTATCGCGTGGTTTTTGCTAATGTCGTTTGAGATTTTATGCAGGTAGTCACGGCGGCTGTTGCCGATATTGGAATGAATGCGCTGAACTTTGGCTTTGGCCTTTTTCCAGTTATTGCTGAATTTTACCTTGCGGCTCATGGCCTGCTGCGCCTTGCGCAAAGCGGTTTCGTGCCGTTTGAAACTGTTGAGCGGGGCGTAAAAACGGCCATCGGACAGGGTGGCAAAGCGGGCAATGCCCATGTCAATGCCGATGGCATCGCCCTGATGCACGGCAATTTCAACTTCCCGCTCGGTCTGGATCGATACATACCACTTACCACAAACCTGACTGACCGTGACGTTTTTAATCTCACCTTCCACCGTCCGGCTGTTGCGGTAACGCAGCCAGCCGAGCTTGGGCAGGAAGAGTCGATTATTGCCTTGCTCCAGTTTCACCCCTTGTGGATAGCGAAAGCTATCTGACTGACCCTTCTTTTTGAAGCGCGGGAAGTCTGCTCGTTTGGCAAAGAAATTTTTGTACGCCCGATCTAAATCTTTCAGCGACTGTTGCAGCGTTTGAGAAGGTGAATCAGACAGCCATTTTGTTTCTGGCTCTGCTTTCCATTGTGGTAACAGATTATTCAGTTCAAAGGCCGATAGTTTCTTTTCACCCTGCTCATGTCGTTCTTTTTGCAACGCCAGCGCCTTGTTATAGACAAACCGACAAGCACCGGAGAAGCGGCGCATCTGGCGCTGCTGCTCTCCAGTGACAATCAGTTCGAATTTGTAGGCTTGCAGTCGTTGCATGGCTTGCTCATACTGTGTCAATACAACTCAATTATAGATTGGTCTATGGAAATTGAAAACGATTTAAGGCATGGCAGGCATTGCGTTTTTAAAATGCACGTTCATTTGGTCTTTGTAACAAAATACCGACGAAATGTCTTTACCAAAGAAGTGCTGGATGATCTAAAAATCTTTTTTGAAAAGGTCTGTCTTGATTTTGAATCAGAGCTGGTTGAGTTCGACGGTGAAGACGACCATGTGCATTTGTTGGTGAATTACCCGCCGAAGGTGGCCGTGTCGAATCTGGTTAACAGTCTCAAAGGTGTATCCAGCCGGATGATCCGAAAAAAGAATTACCCTTCGATCAAAAAGAAACTCTGGGGAGGTGCGCTCTGGTCGCCCAGTTATTTTGCGGGGAGCTGTGGTGGTGCGCCAATTGAGATCATCCGGCAGTATATTGAGCAGCAACAAACTCCGGCGTAGCCCTCAGAACGGCTTCGCCGTTGCGCTATTCATCCTCGCCCTGAACGGCGAGGTTTTCCGCGCTATCCGATAAATCCAAGCAAATTGCGACCATCTTCGGCAACCCAGAGCGCCGTCCCCTGCAAACGATTTCGCCACTCATCTTCGCTGCGCTTTGCCGGCGACCAGGCCTGGCATTGCGCCTGACTGTAATGCTCAGTGCTGGCGTTTACCACCAGATGAAACAGCTCGGCGATGGCCGCGCAGTCCTCAGGGCGACCTTGGCGAACAATAAAGCCATGCTCGATTTGAGTGGCAGTTGGTGAGTTCATGGAGACTTAACTCTTTCGTGCACCAAAGGCGCCAGTATCAGCTTCATAAAATAGCTGCCGAACATTTGGCCGGATTTTTCCTGATAGCTTTTGTGACGCAAACGAAACCCTGCACGCTCAAACACAGGTTTGGACAGCGCCGAAGCATCTGTTGTCAGGTGATGATAGCCTTGGGTGAGTGCCCACTTCTTGGTGGCTTCAAGCAAGGATGAGGCAACCCCCTGACGCTGGCTATCGGGCGCCACATAAAGGCAAGCGATGTAACCTCGCTCACGGAAGGTGGTCTCCAGCAACACAAAGCCCACACATAGAGGACTTTGCTCACTGCCCTTGAGCATCACCCAGGCCTGAGCCCGTTTGAGCCTTAGCTGCCAGTATCGCCCCGAGCGCGGCGCCGCCGACCAAGCCAGACGCTGAGCCGCATTATAGCGGGCATCATCTATGGCAGTAACGGCACTGTGGTACAGATTGGCTATCTGCTCCCCCAAGTGCCTGTGACGAGAATGAGAGTAAACCTCTACCCGCAACATGAGAATTGGTACCAACACAGTTGAATTGCAGGCATTTTGCCCGACATTTGTGCTCAGGCAAAGCCCTTAAGCACAAATAAAAAAAGCCGCGAACAGAGTCGCGACTTTAACAGAGAGTGGATGAAATCACTTCTTATCGATTTCACCAACAAACATCAGCTTGTCAAAAGTACGGTTGAGGGTCTTGCTGGTGAAGTTGTTCATCCACATCTGCTCGGTCACCTGCACCTTATCACCCTTGGCCACAGCTACCTGAGGACCAGCCGCCCAAAAGGTTTTATCGGCTTCTTTAATCTGCACATAGGTATAACCGCCACTATTCATGGTGTCGACCACTGTGCCTTCATGTACCGCACCTTGTGCCCAGGCTGAAGATATACCCAGAGCCAAAGCCGCGGTCGCCAAGATCTTTGCCAATTTTGTCATTGTCTGTTGCTTCCTGTTGTCGTTGGAAATACTGCGCCATTAAAACATGTGTTATTTCATAAATCGCTAATAGGGTTCACACTTTTGACAGCTTCACGGACGTAGCAATGGCCGCAGCATAGACTCAAGACCATTGAGCTTCACCTCATAGATAAGCGCCAATTGCTGCCCAAGCTTGCCCTCGGGGAACCCCTTGGAGTGAAACCACACCAGATAAGGCTCGGGAAGCTCCAATAACTTGCGTCCGGCGTACTTGCCAAAGGGCATGGTCTGATTGATCGCTTCCAACAACTGCTGTTCCGGCTGCATCTTCTCTCCGTTTCAGGCTAAAGTTGCCAGTATACTCCGGAAAAGTAAACTTGAGTGGAAAGCCTGCCAAGCCGCGCGGCTCAGCGCCAACTTTTGTCTGAGGTCAATTCAGCGACGTATAAGTGACCCACGACATGAATAACTGTCGAATTGATAACTCAACTAGCCTACCTGGGTAAACCGCAGCGTTAGCCTGGCCTTCAACAAAGAAAGGCAAGCTTTCAATTCAACCTACGCTTTTCAGCCAAAGATTTCCCGGCACACTATGGCCGCCAGGCTTGAACCCCAGGCGCTGTGCCAAGACTTCATCTCCCGGAAGCACCTCCAGCATCAGTTGCCATTTAGGCGAGCCCAGAAGCGATAATCGCTCAATAACAGTCTCCAACAAAAAGCTGCCGAGTCCAAGATGGCGAAATTCGGGCAACACCAGAAAATCCTGTAGCAGATAGTGTCCAGGCTCCCGACAAGATCCAGCTGCAGAGCCGCTTCGCACCAAAGCCAGCGCCACCAGTTGCCCACCTTGCTGATTTTCCCTGATACATAAGGACAACAATGGTTTGGCAGGCAAATAACTGTCATCTAGTCCATGCACGGGCAGTCCAGCCCTGTCTCTAAGCAACAAGAGTTCATGGATTGCCAGACAACACTCCTCAACTTCAAAGCGACTGGTCTGGTTAAGTACGTGGCCCATAAATGCCTCCTTGCATAAATGCAGATGGTCGGAACGTCCAGAGAAAAGTCTAGCTAGCATCCCAACATGGCAGAGTTCTGTGGCAAGGAAATGACAGTTGCTAAGCTCACCAAGCGGCATAGAGTAATAAAAGACCACTCCCTTCTCGGCCCATAGACACCCAAGCGTTTGATTAACAGCCCAATCGACAAAGATCACATTTATTTATATTTTTTAAATCTAAAAAAATACTTTTAATTCCTATATACAGTATTGGCGGTGTCATAAAAGAGACTCTGGCGGTTCGGATCCGGGCACAGTTCAGTTTTAACAAATAAATGACGCGGCAACATTTTTTTAACGACATAATTTTATTGATAATTTCTCCGGCCACCTTACTCATGGATAACACCGCCATTATTACGACAACCCAAGAGGGTAACGCCAAAAACATGACGCCACAAAAACAACAAAAACCAATAAAAATCATCAAGTTGACCAATAACAATTTAACTTTTACATTTATTTTACCGTTCACTGTTCACCTCCGTCAGCGACAGCCTTGGAGAGCCTTAAAGCAACGACACGGTAAACATCAAGTTGGGAACACTCCCGAACAAAGGAAAGTTGTAAGCCATCAGGGAAAGAACAAATAACTTAAGAACAAACTTTCAGAGGGCAAGACAATGATCATACTCGTTGGCGGTGAAAAGGGGGGCAGCGGCAAAAGCTGCCTGGCACAAAACATTGCCGTTTTTCTCACGGTAGAATGTGGCGCATCGGTGATCATGGTGGATTGCGACCCTCAGCGAACCACCTCTGATTGGATCCAGGCCCGCAACAACGACAGCAAACTCGCCGGGATTAACTGTGTGCAACTCTATGGCAAAATCCGCAACGATCTACTGAGCCTGGAGCAACACTACGACTACGTGATAGTCGATTGCGGCGGCCAGGACAACTTGGCGCTACGTGCCACCATGTCAGTAGCCTCCCATGTACTTATGCCCCTTAGACCCAAGCGCCGCGATCTTAAAACCGTCAGCCATATGGATGATATCGTCGCCACCTGCATGATGATAAACCCCAAGATGCGCGCCTCTTTTGTTATCACCCAGTGCCCTAACCTGCCCAACCAGGCCAGCCGTATTCTCGAGGCCAAGGAAGTCTGTAAAACCTACGATATCAATGTGCTGGACGCCATTACCTACAGCCGTAACATCTATGACGACAGTGAAGAGTCCGGCCGTTCGGTAATCGAATTCGACCCCAAGGGTAAGGCCGCCAGCGAGATCCGTGCCATCGCCTGCGAAATGCTGCAGGCACAGAATGCCACTGAGATCCGCAGCCGTCTGATGACCAACCAACTCAACAGCATGAGGACTCAGTATGGGACTGGCCGATCTGAAGAAAAACGTTACGCCATCTGAGGCCGATGCCCGTAAGCGTATGTTGGCCATGCAATCCCTCGATGAGTTTATCGACGGCGCCATCTATTACGCCATGGGACAAACACAGCAAGCGGCGGCCGCTATGCCGGTTGAACAGCGGTATTCCAATGCAGCTTCCACCAATCAGGAAGCGACTCAGCAAAAGCTGATACCCAAACGCCGCCACGAACCTTTTCGCAAGGCGACTTTTACCCTGAGTGAAGCGGCCATCAGTCACCTGGCCGAAATGGCCAGCGACTGTGATATTGCCAAGTCACGCCTGATACGTTTGCTTATCAAGCATCATCACAGCCTGGCGCCGCGAGAGCGCCGCGAGTTGGAGCAAAAGTTTATGCCGGACTAACTCTTTCCCTTGAACTGCGTGGACTGTTTGACACTCCCACCCTTTGCTGACAGCCGATAACAGGTTTCAACCTCTTTGCTGTCAGCTTTTTTTTGCTTGTTTTTCATGTGCCGAGCTTGAGTTATTCCCACTGAGCCCCCACAGATCGGATTAGACGCTTTAGCCATGGAGCCGGATCATGCTGGCCATTCTAATCACCCTTGCCGCCGGCGCCAGCGCCATAGGCTGGATCCTCAGCCAATCCTGGCGGGATCGCAGACGCAGAAACAAAATACGCGCCAAGCCTTTTCCCAAGGAATGGCGCACTATTCTGAAAAAACGTATGCCCTATTTCCGTTCCCTGCCCAGTGACTTGCAACTGCAGCTCAAGAAACACATCCAGGTATTTCTGGCAGAAAAACAGTTTGTCGGTTGCGATGGGTTGGAGATAGATGATGAAATCCGCGTGACCATAGCCGCGCAAGCCTGTCTCTTGTTGCTCAATCGCCAAACCGACTATTACCCTAACCTGAGACAAATTCTGGTGTACCCATCGGCCTTTATTGTTCGCCAGCAGCAGCGGGATGCCAATGGCTTGGAATGGCACAGCCAAAGGTTATTGGCGGGAGAATCCTGGGGTCAGGGGAAGGTCGTCCTTTCCTGGCAGAATACTCTGGATGACGCCGCCGATCCGGCAGACGGCCGGAATGTCGTGATCCATGAGTTTGCCCATCAACTGGATCAGGAAGCAGGTGATGCCAATGGCGCTCCCAGACTCGGTGAGTTCAACGCCTACCCTGTGTGGTCGCAGGTTTTGGGGCAGGAGTTTGCCAAACTGCAGGCTCAGGCCGCCAGTGGTGAGCCGAGCCTATTCAGTTACTACGGCGCCACTAATCCGGCCGAATTCTTTGCCGTAATAAGCGAAGTGTTCTTTGAGCAACCGCAACAGATGAAAGCTGATTATCCAGAACTTTACCAGGAGCTGAGCCGCTTCTATCGTCTCGATCCCCTGAATTGGCAGTAGATCCCCCTTGCAACTGCACAATTGTACGCTTCCCCCACTCCTTTGGCTCACATCTTGTACCCAATTGGGTTAAGCTGGGACAGACAATAAAAAAATTATAATAGGAAACATTATGTTGTACCTTAAACCTCTGTTGCTGACTACAGCGCTGCTGCTACCAATTTACGGCCATTCAGCCTTGGCAAATAGCCCGCAAGCCGGTAATCAAAACGGCCAGGAGCAAACCGGCCAACCCAATGAAAACCAAGCTCAGGCCGCTTCGGTATTGGATAAGCTGCACATAAGTGCCGCCAATGCCGACTGGGACAGCTACTTTAGCCTCTTCAGCCCCGATGCGGGGTTTATCGGTACAGATGCCAGTGAATACTGGAATATGGTTGAATTTGAGCAGTATGCCCGTGCCACCAAGGGCTGGACTTACCAAAGTTTCTCGCGCCGCTTGGTGCAGCACGGCGATGTGATAGTGTTCGATGAACTGCTGGACAGCCAGTCCTATGGGCTTGGACGGGGCACTGGCACGCTTGTCAAAACTGAACAAGGCTGGCAAATACTGCAGTACAGTCTGAGTTTCCCGATTCCCAACGCCCTGGCGCCCAGAATTACCGATCAGATAAAGCTGTATCGCAAAAAGCAGCCGGCCGAGCGAAATAAATCAGTGCCTGAAGGCAACTGAGAAACAGATATTGGCCAGCTGTACAAAGTGACTAAAACTATCAAAGTCGTCGGGATAAATATCCCGGCCAGAACTGGCTCTGTCAGCGTAATAGACGCCTATCACCTTATTATCCACCTGTAACGGTGCCAGCAAAAAACCACTGGCTGGGACTTTTCTCGCCAGTTGTTCACCGAGCACGGCTTGATCAGCGCCCTCGCCCTGCCAGACAAGGCGCTGATTTTCGATGCAATCCTTCAGCAAAGTACCACGGCCTTCCAGTTCAAGAACAAAGTCATTTCTCATCTCCTTGGCGCCGTCTCCAAGCGCGATCCTCGGCTGCAACATGCGCCTGCTCGGTGACAGCAAGAGCACAACGCAGCGGTCAAGACCAATACCCTCGAGTATTCCCTCCAATGCCGTGGTCACTACCTTATTGAAATCAGTCTTCTCGACGGCAAAGCCTGTCAGCTCTCTGAGTTTCTTAAGCTGGAACGCAAGATTTGCCTCGCGCACCACAACCTCAGCCCCCCTCTCCTGGGGCAGCAACAGATCTGTGTCCGGCAGATACTCGATAAGCACCTTGGCGCCATAGGCTTCGGCCAACTTAACAGTAGCGTTGGAGCAGCGAAGAACCCGGCCACGAAACTCATCTGTATCCAGCTTAAGCATATCGGCGGCTTGTTTAAGGCGCCGTTCCAGCTCCTCGGGTTTGAGTGCGGCTCCGGCCAGCGCTTCACTGAGTTTATTGGCCAGAAAAATACTGCGAATTTCCGGCGTGCGTTCATCGGGATTGCTGAGCGACTTGCACAAGAGCTCACCCAGGCCCCAACTGCGGGCCAGCCCCTGGCTGAGCTGATTGAATGAAGCCCCGAGCGCCTCGCGCACCAGATTGAGCCTATTTACGGCATCGCTCTCGGCGCTGAGGGCTGAATCCAGCTCCTCGGCCAGCTCGGCTCCCGTGCTCCAAAAGGCACTCTCACCCAAGTGATAGAGCAGCGCGGCGATAAACACCTCTTCCTGCAACTCCTCATCGTAACCATCGAGCATCATCTTGGCCAACATGGCGGCCTGAAACGCCAGGGCCATCAGCTTAAGCAACCTTTGATAAACCGAGGGAGTCAGATTTTTGCTTTCCAGCAAACTGGAGAGGAGCTTGGCAGTAATGCAAATATTGCGAATGGTGTCGAACCCCAATACCACGGCAGCGCGGCTGACCGTAGTGACAGGGCTTATTCCCTTGTTATAGATGGCACTGTTGGCCACCCGCAAAATACGGGAAGTGAGCGCATTGTCGTGCATTATGCTGCGCCCCAGAATCGCCATGGAGGACACATCGTCCTTGGCGAGTTTTTCCAACGTCCTTATTGTTGAGCAAAGTGCGGGCATTTCCTGATCACTGATCCTGCGGGTCCAGTAATCCATCCCCTTGTTGGCTGATTTCAAATACGACTCAACTCTTTCAGGTATTGGCCCAGCGGTGGGCTTGAGAATGGAACTCTTGTTATGAATAAAGCACAAACTTCAAAAAAATAACACAATTACAACAAAAAAAGGCGACTCAATGAGTCGCCAAAACACAAGCAACAAGGCTCAAATGACTGGGAAGTCACAAATTACCCCCGAAAATGGCGTAGGTTCATTTCCGGGGAAGTGGCGCCCGAGGACGCCAACACAGGGGATTAAAACTGCTCTTCTTCGGTCGAACCGCTCAGAGCCGTGACAGAGGACTGGCCGCCCTGGATAACATTGGTCACCTGATCAAAGTAACCTGTACCCACTTCCTGCTGATGCGCCACAAAGGTATATCCCTTCTGCGCAGCAGCGAATTCGGCTTCCTGAACCTTCTCAACATAGTGCTTCATGCCTTCGCCACGGGCATAGTCGTAGGCGAGATCGAACATGTTGTACCACATGTTGTGAATACCGGCCAAAGTGATGAACTGGTACTTGTAGCCCATGTTGGCAAGCTCCTGTTGGAACTTGGCAATGGTGGCGTCATCCAGGTTCTTCTTCCAGTTGAACGAAGGTGAACAGTTATAGGCCAACAGTTGATCCGGATACTGGGCATGGATGGCTTCGGCAAAGCGGCGCGCCTCTTCCAGATCCGGCTTGGCGGTTTCACACCAGATAAGGTCGGCATAAGGTGCGTAGGCAAGCCCGCGGGAAATAGCCTGATCCAAACCCGCTTTCACCCGGTAGAAACCTTCCTGGGTACGCTCTCCGGTGATGAAGTCGCGATCATAGGGGTCGCAATCTGAGGTCAGCAGATCAGCGGCGTTGGCATCGGTACGGGCAATCACCAGAGTATCCACTCCGGATACGTCGGCTGCCAGGCGGGCCGCCACCAGCTTCTGTACCGCTTCCTGAGTCGGCACCAAAACCTTACCGCCCATGTGACCACATTTTTTCACCGAGGCCAGCTGATCTTCGAAGTGCACCCCGGCGGCGCCGGCATCTATCATGGACTTCATCAGCTCATAGGCGTTCAGTACGCCACCGAATCCGGCTTCGGCATCGGCCACAATCGGCAGGAAGTAATCGACATAACCCTCATCTTCCGGGTTTTTACCCTGGTTCCACTGGATCTGATCGGCGCGGCGGAAGGAGTTATTTATTCGCCCCACCACGGCAGGCACGGAGTTGGCCGGATAGAGTGACTGATCCGGATACATGGTGCCCGCCAGGTTGGCATCGGCCGCCACCTGCCAGCCTGAGAGGTAGATAGCCTCGATACCCGCCTTGGCCTGCTGCACGGCCTGACCGCCGGTCAAAGCCCCGAGAGAGTTGACATAACCCTTCTTGGCGCCGCCGTTAACCAGCTCCCACAACTTGGCTGCGCCGCGCTTGGCGATGGTGTTTTCAGGAACCACTGAACCGCGCAATGCCACAACTTCTTCGGCGGTAAATGGACGGCGAACGCCCTGCCAACGTGGATTTTCAGCCCAATCCTTTTTCAAAGCTTCTATCTGCGCCTGACGTGAATTCTGTGTTGCCTTGGTCATTTTGACTCTCCTTCGTAGGGTAATTTGGCAGCCACCCAGCCCCCGCGGGCGGCCGCCGTTAATGGTTATGGGGTTATCGGGTAAGCAGCTCGTAGCCCGGCAAGGTCAGGAAAGTCACCAGCTCATCGGCTGTGGTGATCTCTTCCAATAAGCTTGCTGCCTGCTTGAATTGGCCGTTATCGAAACGCTCGCTGCCGAGCTCTTCACGCACATTGGCCAACTCCTCTTTCAACATGGCGCTGAATAGTGCCTTGGTCACCGGCTTGCCGTTGGAAAGCTTTTGCCCGTGCTGGATCCATTGCCAGATAGAGGCGCGGCTGATTTCCGCTGTGGCTGCGTCTTCCATCAAGCCATAGATGGGCACACAACCATTGCCGCCAATCCAGGCTTCTATGTACTGCAGTGCAATACGGATATTGAGTCGCATCCCCTCTTCGGTGCGCTCACCATCACAGGGTTTGAGCAGCTCGGCCGCCAGGATGGGTGCGTCCACATCGCGGGTGATATGCAGCTGGTTGGCGTGCTCTTCACCTATATATTCGTTGAAAATCCCCATGGCGGTATCGGCCAGGCCAGGGTGCGCCACCCAGGTGCCGTCATGGCCGTTTCGGGCCTCAAGCTCTTTGTCCTTGCGAACCCGCTCCAGCACCTGGGCATTGGTTTGCGGATCCTTGGCGGGAATAAAGGCTGCCATGCCGCCCATCGCCAGGGCGCCGCGCTTGTGGCAGGTCTTGATCAGCAGGCGTGAATAGGCGCTGAGAAACGGCTTATCCATGGTCACTTGTTGGCGGTCCGGCAAAATACGATCGGGATGCTTCTTCAAGGTTTTGATATAGCTGAAAATGTAATCCCAACGGCCACAATTGAGCGCCACTATGTTGGAGCGCAGCTCATAGAGGATCTCCTCCATCTCGAACACGGCCGGCAGAGTTTCAATCAGACAGGTGCACTTGATGGTGCCGCTCTGCAGGCAGAAACGCTCTTCGGCGAAGGCAAACACCTTGGCCCACCAGCGCGCCTCAAGATGGCTCTCGAGCTTGGGAATATAGAAGTAAGGTCCGCTACCCTTGGCTAGCAGTTGGCGATAGTTATGGTAGAAGTACAAAGCAAAGTCGAATAAGCAGCCGGGAATAGGCTTACCGTTGAATTCGACATGCGCCTCCGGCAGGTGCAGCCCCCGCACCCTGGCAATCAATACCGCGGGGTTGGCCTGCAATTGATAGTGTTTGCCGGTTTCCGGCGCGGTGAAATCAATTTCACCGCGGACGGCGTCACGCAGGTTGATTTGGCCCTCGACCACCTTCTGCCAGCTGGGTGCCAGCGAATCTTCGAAGTCGGCCATAAAGACTTTTACATTGGCGTTGAGCGCATTGATGATCATCTTGCGATCCACAGGCCCGGTGATCTCGACCCGTCTATCTTTAAGATCCGCCGGTATACCGCGAATTTGCCAATCACCATCTCGAATGGCCCGGGTTTGCGGTAAAAAGTCCGGCAACTCGCCGCCGTCTATCCGCTGCTGACGTTGCTCACGCTTTTCCAGCAAGCTGGTCACTTCCGGAGCAAACTCCCGACACAGAGCCTCGAGGAAGTTGAGCGCACCTTCAGTAAAAAGGCTCTGCTGCTGTGGTATTTCGGCCCCCTTAATACTGAGCCCTTGCTGTGCGACTGTCTCTGCTATCATGCTGCTGTCTCCCTGGATGGCAGATAAGGCTGCCAAACCCTGCAAATGTTCGTTTCGTACTAAAACCTATCGATAAACATTTGTATTTGCAACAGTCTACATGTCTAAAAAAACGTCAAAACCTAGGCTTTAACTTGACTCAAAATTGGTATGACCAAGCCAAAAGACAAAACACAATTCATTGTTTTTAAAACAAAAAACATTAAACCACAAAGACTCATGCTGCAGATTACAGAAAAATGTCAGACAACTTGACCACACAAACGCCAAAGTAATTTATTACGTAATTAAATAACAATAAGGAAAAATTAATTTCCACAAAATATCATTAAAACTTAGGTCTAATCCGCGAATATCCGTTTTGAACTCTCGTCAGGGTCAACTTCAAATAACCAACAAAAATAAATAGTTAACAATAATGCAACCATGATGAATATTAAACGAGCGTTTAACTCTAACCTTTACGTAAAGGTTAGAATTAAATGTGATCGAGATCCGTTTTTCACGACTTGCGTATAGTGATCAACACAGGCCAACTCTTTGGTCAGCAGCAATAAAAAAACGATTTTTTTTAAATTTTTTTCAAAAACTTGCCTATTTTGCTCCCGAAACAGGATCCAAGTGACTTAGTCAAAAAATATCCACTCGGTTGACACAGTTTGAAACTTTTGTTGCAAGACAAATAAAAACCATTATCATTCGCACCCTACTTTAGAGGGGGATGATCTCAAATGCAGCAATCCGCAATATCTCTGGCGGTGACGGCTTGCCTGTCGCTGACCATGGCACAGGCCGCACAGGCAAACGAAGCGACTCAGTCACAACAGGTATCACAGGATGTGGAACGCATTACCGTTTATGGCAAACAAAACAAGGTGGTAATGAATTCAGGGCTGGCGACAAAATCAGATATGTCTCTGATGGAAACCCCGGCGGCTTTGGTGGTGATAGATAAAGAGCTGTTTGCCGCCCAGGGGGCCGACTCTCTGCAGGATCTGGTGCGTAACATCAGTGGTGTTACCCAAGCCGGCAACAACTACGGCATAGGAGATAACCTGGTGATCCGTGGCCTGGACGCCAACTACACTTATGACGGCATGTACGGCGGCGCAGGACTCGGCAACACTTTTAATCCCACTCGCTCCATGACTAATGTAGAAGCGGTTGAGGTGCTCAAAGGCCCTGCGACCGGGCTCTATGGTATGGGCAGCGCCGGCGGGATCATCAACCTTATTGAAAAGAAACCTCAATTTCAGGACAGCACAGAAGTCAGCGCCGAAGTGGGCTCCTGGAACAGTTACAGCCTGGGGCTCGACTCTACCGGAGGCTTGAGCGACACCCTGGCCTATCGCCTGGTGGCCAAACATGCCCGTAGCGATGGCTATCGTGATATCGGCAGCGACAGAGATGAAGTCTATGCCTCGTTGAAAATTCTGCCTTCAAACTCTCAAGATCTGGTGCTGTCGGCCGCTTGGATTAAAGACTCTGTGCAAGTAGACTCTGTAGGCCACCCGATACGTATCTACAACGCCGCCTCTACCGGCGGCCTGAGCGGCGCACAAGTCAGCTGGCAAGATTTGGTTAACGACCCCAATGGCGCCGGCATTCAACTGACTGAGGCGCAGCGGCAACAACTGGCCGACTCCCTGGTGGCGAGCGATGGAATCGAACCCTTCGACATAGGCGATACCAGCCTGGCCTCTCCCATCAGCAGGCCCAATGAAGGCGAAGAGTGGCGCTTCAAGCTGAACCACAACATTGCCCTCAGTGACAATCTGCAGCTCAATCAGCAGTTACAGTATAGAGACTACCAGTCCGGGTTCATCCGCCAAACTGGCGCCTATAACTATGTGTACTGGAAACGCAAGGTCAAATCCGTAGACGTGATCAATGCCGATCCCCGCGCGCCACTGGTGATTGATGATGTCCTGTATCCTTATGCCGCCAGAAGACAGGAATACCGCAAGGTAGATGCCCACGAGAAATCCTGGCAGTACTTTGCCGATATGCGCTACAACTTCAGCCTGGCAGGCATAGACAGTGAGCTGTTGCTGAATGCCAATCTGGAAGACAGAGATATCGCCTACAAGAGCTGGGCACTGTACGACAAAGATGGCGGCGGTGAACTGCCTTATATTCTGGATATCCGCAATCCCAACTGGGGTGACAAAGCCTTTGAGGACTACAACCCGGATCTCAAGGACAACTACAACAAACAAGTCCGCGCCTGGGGGCTGGGCATGCAGTATGTGGGTTACCTGAGTGAAACCTTTACTGCCAGGGTGGGTGTGGCGTTCAATGAGATTGAGCAGAAATACAGTCATCTGGGCACCCCTAAAAAAGATCCGACCCCGGAGCAGGACACCAAAGATCACGGTATGACCTATAATCTGGGTCTGACTTATATGCCGACCGATAACCTGTCATTCTTCGTCAATCATGCCAAGGGGCGCACGGCTTACAGCGTGCTCGGTGCCGTAACGGGCGCACAGAGTGGCCGTGCAGCGGACAGAAAGGATTCAGAGTCCCTGAGCTATGACCTCGGTATGCGCTTCAAGGGCTTTGACGATCAGTTGCTCGGCTCCTTGGTCCTGTTCCAGAGCGAGCGCACTAACCTGCGCTACGGCAACCCGGAATACAATGACAAAGAAGGCGCGCCTGATTACAACATCTCAGTGCCCGAATTCTTCTACGATGGCAAGGACAAGACCACAGGTGCCGAGCTGGATCTCAACGCCCACCTCAATGAAGAATGGTTGATAAACCTCAATGGTCTGTATCAGGATGCACGCAACAAGAATGACCCCAACTCCAGCGGCTACAACAGCCGCCAGAAAGGGGTTCCTCAGGTCAGTGCCAGTGCCTGGGTCACTTACAGTCATCAGTGGCAGGTGCTGCCGCACCCCTTATCTATAAGCTTTGGGGTTCGTTATGTCGATGAGCGTAGCACCAACTCGGATTCCTTCGGGATCCCGGATGGCAAAGTGCCCGCCTACACGGTTTGGGACTCGGCCATCGCCTACAAGGCCGATGACTGGAATGTGCAGCTGAACCTCAATAACCTGTTCAACACCCGCTACTACGACAAGGCAATGTTCCTTGGCGGCATGCCTGGTGCTGAACGCAACGCCAAGTTGAGCGTCAGCTACCGCTTCTAACACAGCATTGGGCCAACCCGCCGATCAGTGTGTCATATAACCCTTGTGACAAAAGCGTTCGACGCTTGCAGTAAAGAACCCAATCCGATGGCCTTTAAGTCATCGGATTTTCTTATGCTTGCTGCAACTCACCATCCAGCAGAGCCTTGTATCTGAGTGAAGACCTTTTACCGGCTCGAATCTTATTCCAGCGTCCTTCTTTACTTGTCCAAGCTACATAATGAGCCAGTATGAAGTCTTCAGTCTGGCCTATTTTCACTCTTTGCCCATAAAGCCAAACGCTATAATGAACACCACTGGCAAAAAACATCACAAAATAAACTTTTTCGCTACATTAGCATCAAACACCGCAATAGGGCAAACACAAAAATACCATTACCAATTGTTTTAAAAGGAAATTTAAAACTGGCACCAGTTTTGCTTTATCGCAACAAAGATCAAGATAAGGACTTTCACATGAAGCGTAACCTCACCTACACCCTGAGCACGGTTTTGCTGCTTGGGTCTCTGGCCAGCGGCTGCAGTGAACAGCAGCAGGAAGAAGAACAACAAGCCTTTGCCATTCCGGTCGAGACCAGCATAGTCACTCAAGGCCAGGTTTCCTCCTTCTACGCCACCACAGCCACACTGGAAGCGCCACAAGAAGCCCATGTGGTCAGCCGTATTGCCGGGCTGATAGAAACTCTGCAAGTCGAGGAAGGTGACAGAGTCAGCAAGGGACAGTTGCTGGCGGTGATAGACTCCCGTCGCCAACGTTATGAACTGGATAAGGCCGAAGCCGAGGTGCAAATCATAGAGCAGGAGCTCAACCGGCTGAAGAAAATGAATAATCGTGAGTTTGTCAGTGCCGATGCCATGGCCAAACTGGAATTCAACCTGCAAGCCGCCAAGGCGCGTCGGGATTTGGCCAAACTGCACGTGGAAGAAAGCCAAATCCGCTCTCCCATAGATGGCGTCGTCGCCAAACGTTTTGTCAAACAGGGCAATATGGCCAAGGAGTTTGAAGAGCTGTTCTACCTGGTCAATCAGGATGAGCTCTACGGCATAGTCAATCTGCCGGAGCAGCAACTGAGCAGTTTGCGCATAGGTCAGGAAGCCGAAGTCATCAGTTCCCGCCAGCAGCAAGTGGCGGCCAAGGTGCTCAGAATAAGCCCTGTGGTGGAAGCTACCAGCGGTACTTTCAAGGTAACCCTTTCGATCCCCAATCAGGATGCCAGTCTCAAGGCCGGGATGTTTACCCGGGTGGAACTCAGATACGACACCCACGACAATGTGATAGTGGTGCCCTATAACGCCGTCATCAATCAGGATGATCGCAAGGCGCTCTATGTTATCGAAGAGGGCAAGGCGCAGCGCCGCGAGGTCAAACTGGGTTACCGCCAGGACGATAAAGTGGAAATCATTGAGGGCATAAGTCCTGGTGAACAGGTGGTGGTTCGCGGTCAACACAATCTCAAGGATCAATCATTGGTGGAAGTGATAGCTCCGCTGGATCTGGCCAAGGCCAACTAACTGTCACAAGGACCACCTCTTATGTCTATTATTACCACTTCGGTCAAGCGTCCGGTGACCGTCTGGATGTTTATGCTGGCCGTTATCCTGTTCGGCATGGTGGGTTTCTCCCGTCTGGCGGTAAAGCTGTTGCCTGACTTGAGCTACCCCACACTCACCATACGCACCCTGTACGAGGGCGCGGCACCCGTGGAGGTGGAGCAGCTTATCTCCAAACCTATCGAGGAAGCGGTCGGTATTGTTAAAGGCTTGAGGCAGATAAGTTCGATTTCCCGCTCCGGTATGTCCGATGTAGTGCTCGAATTTGAATGGGGCACAGAGATGGATATGGGCAGTCTCGATGTGCGGGAAAAACTCGACACCATAGAGCTGCCGCTGGATGTAAAAAAGCCTTTGTTGCTGCGCTTTAATCCCAATCTCGATCCCATCATGCGCCTGGCACTGCCAGCCCCCAAGGCCACAGAAGCCGAGCTCAAGCGCCTGCGGACTTATGCCGAAGAGGAGCTTAAGCGGGAGCTCGAGTCACTTTCCGGAGTCGCTGCCGTGCGCCTTTCCGGCGGGCTGGAGCAGGAAGTGCATATTCTGCTCAATCAAGAGAAACTGGCGCAGCTGGATCTCAGCAGTGAAGCCATTCGCAATCGCATCAGCGAAGAAAACGTCAACCTTTCTGCCGGTAAGGTGATCCAGGGCGACCGCGAATACCTGGTGCGCACCGTTAACCAGTTCCACTCCCTCGATGAGCTGGCCAATGTGATTGTCTATCAAAAGGGCAATACCCTGGTACGTCTTGGCGAAATAGCCGAAGTGAAGGATGCCTTTAAAGAGCGCAGCGATATCACCCGCATCGGCGGCAAGGAGTCCATTGAGCTCGCCATCTATAAGGAGGGCGATGCCAACACGGTAGCCGTAGCCAATAAGCTTAAGAGCCAGTTACAACAGATGCGCTCTGAGGCCAAAGACAGCGCCACGCCAGTGCCTGAAATAATTTACGATCAGTCGGAGTTTATCGAAAGCGCCGTCAGCGAAGTGACCTCATCAGCCCTTATCGGCAGTCTGCTGGCAATGCTGGTGATCTACCTGTTCCTTCGAGACATCATCCCGACCCTGATCATCTCCATCTCTATCCCCTTCTCTGTGATAGCCACCTTTAACATGATGTATTTTGCCGATATCAGTCTTAACATCATGTCGCTCGGCGGTATCGCGCTGGCGGTGGGGCTGTTGGTGGATAACGCCATCGTGGTGCTGGAAAACATCGACAGGTGCAAGGCTCAGGGGATGGATCGCCGCCAGGCCGCTATCACAGGAACCAAAGAGGTGGCCGGGGCGATTTTTGCCTCTACCCTGACCACGCTGGCGGTATTTGTGCCCTTGGTATTTGTCGACGGCATTGCCGGAGCCCTGTTTGCCGATCAGGCCCTGACCGTTACTTTCGCCCTGCTGGCCTCTTTGCTGGTTGCCCTCACCTCGATTCCTATGCTGGCTTCCCGCGAAGGCTTCACAATGTTGCCGGAACTGGTCAAGCGGGACAAACCGCAGCCTCCGGCGGGTAAGCTTGGCAAGCTCAAGCATTACAGCGCCACTGTGTTTACCTTCCCTTTCCTGTTGCTGCTCAGCTATCTGCCAAGATTGCTGCTGACGCTGGTGTTAATCGTCACCCGGCTGCTGGTGTGGCAGGTATCCCTGGTGATGAAGCCGCTGTCCAGACTGTTTAACCTTTGCTACGGCTGGCTGGCCGATGGCTATCAGCCGCTGCTGAACCTGGCACTCAAGTTCCGAGGCATCACTCTGGTGCTGGCCATTGCGGTCACCGCCATCTCTGGCGTCTTGATGAGCCGCCTGGGAATGGAGCTGATCCCACCGATGAATCAAGGCGAATTCTATGTGGAAATCCTGCTGCCTCCCGGCAGTGAGGTGAGCCAAACCGATGCCGTATTGCAGCGTCTGGCGCTGGCTATCAAAGACAGAAAGGAAGTGAAACACGCATACAGCCAGGCCGGCAGCGGTGGTCTTATGACCTCGGATACCCGGCGCGGCGGCGAAAACTGGGGGCGTCTGCAGTTGGTGCTGGCCGATCACCGCGCGTTTGACCAAGTTGCCGCCAAACTGCGCAGCACTTTGCGCACTATTCCCGAGCTGGAAGCGCAGATCCAATATCCCGAGCTGTTCAGCTTCAAGACTCCGCTGGAGATAGAGTTGTCCGGCTATGAACTGGAACAGTTGAAAACCTCGGCCGCTTCACTGGTTAAGGCGCTGGAGGGCGATCCCCGCTTTGTCGATATCAGCAGCAGCCTGCGTGACGGTCAGCCGGAGCTGAGTATCCGTTTTGATCACGCCAGAATGGCCGCCCTTGGCCTGGATGCGCCAACCGTGGCCACCAGCATAGCCCAGCGGGTTGGCGGTACCGTAGCCAGCAAATACACCCTGAGGGAGCGCAAGATAGATATTCTGGTGCGTAGCGAGTTGGATGAACGCAATCAGATAAGCGATATCGATGCCATGCTGATCAACCCATCCAGCCCGCAGCCCATCCCCTTGAGCGCCGTGGCCGATGTCTCGTTGACTCTCGGACCTTCGGCAATCAATCGCATCAGCCAGCAGCGGGTAGCCATAGTGTCGGCCAATCTGGCCTATGGCGATCTTAATCAGGCGGTGGCTAGTGCCAAACGCATTCTCAGCCAACTGACACTACCCGCCTTGGTGCAAAGCCGATTCGGCGGTCAGAATGAAGGGATGGAGCATTCGTTCCAATCGCTGAAGATAGCGCTGATCTTGGCGGTATTCCTGGTTTATCTGGTGATGGCCAGTCAGTTTGAGTCATTGCTGCACCCCTTGCTTATCCTGATGGCTGTACCCATGGCACTGAGCGGCAGTATCTACGGCCTGGCGATAACCGGCACCCAGTTGTCTGTCATCGTCTTTATCGGCCTTATCATGCTCGCCGGGATAGTGGTCAATAACGCCATAGTATTGGTAGACAGGATCAATCAGCTCAGGCAAAGCGGCAAACAACGTCTCGACGCCATCAAGCAAGCGGCAGCATCGCGTTTAAGACCCATACTGATGACCACACTGACCACCAATCTGGGGCTGCTGCCCATGGCAATAGGCTTGGGGGACGGCAGTGAAGTGCGTGCCCCCATGGCGATCACTGTGATTTTCGGCCTCAGCCTGTCGACTCTGCTGACTCTGGTGGTTATTCCTGTGCTCTATGCCCTGTTCGACCGCAAACAGTACGCCGAGCCGGCCACCATGGGAGAAGGCGCATGAACCTGACCAAACTGGCGCTCAAGCGCCCGGTGACCACCAGCATGTTCTTTGTGGCCATTCTGCTCTTTGGTCTGGCCGCCAGCCGCTTGCTGCCGCTGGAGATGTTCCCCGGGATAGAGATACCGCGGATCTTTATCGGATAGCGCGGAAAACCTCGCCGTTCAGGGCGAGGATGAATAGCGCAACGGCGAAGCCGTTCTGAGGGCTACGCCGGAGTTTGTTGCTGCTCAATATACTGCCGGATGATCTCAATTGGCGCACCACCACAGCTCCCCGCAAAATAACTGGGCGACCAGAGCGCACCTCCCCAGAGTTTCTTTTTGATCGAAGGGTAATTCTTTTTTCGGATCATCCGGCTGGATACACCTTTGAGACTGTTAACCAGATTCGACACGGCCACCTTCGGCGGGTAATTCACCAACAAATGCACATGGTCGTCTTCACCGTCGAACTCAACCAGCTCTGATTCAAAATCAAGACAGACCTTTTCAAAAAAGATTTTTAGATCATCCAGCACTTCTTTGGTAAAGACATTTCGTCGGTATTTTGTTACAAAGACCAAATGAACGTGCATTTTAAAAACGCAATGCCTGCCATGCCTTAAATCGTTTTCAATTTCCATAGACCAATCTATAATTGAGTTGTATTGACACAGTATGAGCAAGCCATGCAACGACTGCAAGCCTACAAATTCGAACTGATTGTCACTGGAGAGCAGCAGCGCCAGATGCGCCGCTTCTCCGGTGCTTGTCGGTTTGTCTATAACAAGGCGCTGGCGTTGCAAAAAGAACGACATGAGCAGGGTGAAAAGAAACTATCGGCCTTTGAACTGAATAATCTGTTACCACAATGGAAAGCAGAGCCAGAAACAAAATGGCTGTCTGATTCACCTTCTCAAACGCTGCAACAGTCGCTGAAAGATTTAGATCGGGCGTACAAAAATTTCTTTGCCAAACGAGCAGACTTCCCGCGCTTCAAAAAGAAGGGTCAGTCAGATAGCTTTCGCTATCCACAAGGGGTGAAACTGGAGCAAGGCAATAATCGACTCTTCCTGCCCAAGCTCGGCTGGCTGCGTTACCGCAACAGCCGGACGGTGGAAGGTGAGATTAAAAACGTCACGGTCAGTCAGGTTTGTGGTAAGTGGTATGTATCGATCCAGACCGAGCGGGAAGTTGAAATTGCCGTGCATCAGGGCGATGCCATCGGCATTGACATGGGCATTGCCCGCTTTGCCACCCTGTCCGATGGCCGTTTTTACGCCCCGCTCAACAGTTTCAAACGGCACGAAACCGCTTTGCGCAAGGCGCAGCAGGCCATGAGCCGCAAGGTAAAATTCAGCAATAACTGGAAAAAGGCCAAAGCCAAAGTTCAGCGCATTCATTCCAATATCGGCAACAGCCGCCGTGACTACCTGCATAAAATCTCAAACGACATTAGCAAAAACCACGCGATAGTCTGTATTGAAGATTTGCAGGTCAAAAACATGTCAAAATCAGCGGCAGGAACCGCCGAGCAACAGGGTAGGAATGTTAGGGCGAAGTCAGGCCTGAATAAAGCCATTCTTGATCAAGGCTGGTTTGAGTTCCGTTGCCAGCTCGATTACAAGCTGGCATGGAATGGTGGCCACCTGATCGCCGTTCCACCGAAAAACACCAGCCGGACGTGTCCGTGCTGTGGTCACATATCGAAGGATAACCGCGCCACGCAAGCTCGGTTTGCCTGTGTGGAATGTGGCTTTGAAGAAAACGCCGATGTCGTCGGCGCGATCAATGTATTAAGGGCGGGACACGCCCGATTAGCCTGTGAAGTGAGTGGTGCAACAATGCCGCCAGCAGCAGGAACCCACCGAAGCGAGTCCGGCGTTCGCGCCTAACCGCAGTAGGAATCCTCGTCGTTTACGGCGAGGAGGATGTCAAT